>CAYWBT010000275.1:0-3503 GCA_964456585.1 uncultured bacterium | reverse complement strand
ATATTTGTTGTTAACTCGGTACGCCGATGGCGCCGAGCGGTTATGACGGGGTGAAGTGCCCGAAAGGAAAATGTGTCGGGATGTATGTCCCCATAGAAGCAGTAATAAGCGCGATGTGGAATGCCGTTTATTTCTCCCGGATTCAAATAAACTTTTGACTCTCGCATCCTAATATAATATATTTTAACCGCATTATTACTGCATCAACCGGAGTGCCGCCACGTTTGTAGTTACTTGATGTAGATTACCTGCTTTCAATGTGATAACCAGGGAGACGCCATGGTCAGGCGAGTTACCATCAGGACACGGCCTGGTCTTATCGACAGCCGTGGTGAGGGTGTGAAAAAAGACGCCCGCGATATCGGTGTGGAGTCGATTACGAATGTTACCGTCAGCGATGTGTTCCTCTTCGAGGGCAGCATTTCCGACGAGGATATTCGTGCGATTGCCGAAGAGTTGCTGAACGATCATGTCACCCAGGAATTTCTCATCGATCGTGTCCCTGATGAAGAGGGTCATGTTATCGAGGTATCCTATAACCACGGTGTCATGGATCCGGTCGAAGCATCGATCTACAAGGCACTGGCTGATATGGGCATATCATCGGTCACCGGAGCGAAAACCATGAAGCGTTATGTGCTGACCGGTGATCTCACCACATCCGAAATTAGCCTCGTTACCGACAAGCTCTTGGAAAACAAGATTATACAGCATGTTGCGCTTCCGGATGAAAATCCCTTCCCCCGTACTTTGCCGGTCGAGGGTGTCAAGAGGATTGAGATCGAGTTTCTTTCCCTTGGCGACGAGGAACTGGAGAAGCTGTCAGGCGATAACTTCCTTTCGCTGAACCTCGAGGAAATGAAGACCCTCCAGGAGTACTACCGGGGAATCGGCAGAAATCCCACCGACGTTGAGCTTGAAACGTTCGCCCAGACATGGAGCGAACACTGCGTGCACAAAACCTTCCGCGGTATCATCAACTATAACGGCGAAACCATCGACAACCTGCTGAAAACCACGATCGTCAAGGCTACCCGTGACATCGACCACGACATGTGTGTGAGTGTTTTCGAGGATAATGCAGGGGTGATCCGCTTCGATGAAACCGATAACGTGTGTTTCAAGGTTGAGACGCACAATTTCCCCTCGTCACTCGAACCGTACGGCGGCGCGGGTACCGGTATCGGCGGCGTGATCCGCGATGTTCTCGGTACCGGCCTCGGCGCCAAGCCCGTTATCAACACCGACATTTTCTGCTTTGCTCCGCCTGACATGAAGCTGGATGAGTTGCCGCCCGGGACGCTGCACCCGCGTCGCATCATGAAGGGTGTCGTATCCGGCGTGCGCGATTACGGCAACCGGATGGGGATACCCACGATCAATGGTTCCGTTTCGTTCGACCGTCGGTATGTGGGTAATCCGCTGGTCTACTGCGGTACGGTCGGTATCATGCCCAAGGAGTGTTCCTTCAAGAAGGTTTCCGATGGCGATGTGATCGTTCTGATCGGTGGCCGGACTGGTCGTGACGGTATCCACGGTGCGACGCTCTCGTCGACCGAGGTCACGGAAGAGAGCGAAACCACTTCCTCGCATGCTGTCCAGATAGGGAACGCCATTGAGGAGAAGAAAATGACTGATACTCTCCTGGTGGCCCGCGACAGGGGACTGTACTCGGCGCTGACCGACTGCGGCGCGGGCGGACTGTCGAGCGCTGTCGGGGAAATGGGGATCGAGACCGGAGCGGAGGTTAACCTGGAAAAGGTTCCGCTCAAGTACGAAGGACTGCAATACTGGGAAATCTGGATATCCGAGGCCCAGGAGCGGATGGTGCTCGCTGTTCCCCCGGACAAGGTTGAGGAGCTTCTCGCCGTTTTTGAAGCGGAGAACGTGGAGGTCACGGTGATAGGGACGTTCACCGGCAACGGCAGTCTGACGCTGCGGTACCGGGGAGTCATCGTCGGGGAATTCGACTGCGGTTTCCTGCATGGGGGTGTTCCGCGCCTGCTCCGTAACGCGACCTGGGAGCCGAAGAGCTTTCCCGAACCGGACTTTCCCTGTCCCGACGACCTCGGCGAACCGCTGAAGAAAATACTCTCCGCCTGGAATATCGCGTCGAAGGAATGGATTGTTCGCCAGTACGATCACGAGGTTCAGGGCGGGAGCGTTGTCAAACCCCTCACCGGTGCGGCCAATGATGGGCCCTCCGATGCCAGTGTGATACGGCCGAAGCTCGGAAGCGACCGGGGTCTCGCCATCGCCAACGGCATTAACATCAAGTACGGTGACATCGATCCCTACCACATGGCGCTTTCGGTGATCGACGAGGCGCTGCGGCAGATAACCGCGGTCGGCGGCGATATCGGCAAAACTGCGCTCCTCGACAATTTTGCATGGGGAAATACCACCCTGCCGGACCGGCTCGGCGACCTGGTACGTGCCTCGCAGGGCTGCTATGACGGTGCTGTCGGCTTCGGAACGCCCTTCATTTCCGGCAAGGACAGCCTCCGCAACGAGTTCAAGTACGCCGATAAGGTCATTCGGATACCCCCGACGCTTCTCATCAGCGCCCTCTGCGTCATGGAGGATGTCACCAGGGTGGTGACCATGGATTTCAAACGCCCGGGAAACATGATCGGCATTGTCGGCCTGACGAAAGACGAACTGGGTGGCTCGCAGTACTTGGATATCAACGGCTATATTGGCACCTCCGTTCCCAGCGTGGATGTCGTGACCGCCCGCGCGACCATGCAGGCGCTTCACCGTGCCATGAAAGAAGGACTGATTGCGGCGTGCCACGACTGTTCCGACGGCGGTATCGGCGTTGCGCTCGCGGAGATGGCATTCGCCGGCGAGTACGGTGCGGAAATCCATCTCGACAGGGTGCCGGCCGTTCCCGGTCTACGCGAGGACTACCTTCTGTTCAGCGAGTCTAATTCGCGCTTTATTATTGAAGTTTCTCCGAAGAACGTGGAGCGGGTATCCGACTGCTTGAACGATGTACCGTTTGCCGTGATCGGTGAGACGCGGGCTCATGCCCGGCTCGTGGTCAGGGGTGCTCGCGGCACGCTGGTCGATGAGGATGTTTTTGATTTGAAGAACGCCTGGCAGATGCCACTCAAGACGGTTTGAACTGTTGCTTAACTCAACCGGAACTGAGGGGCACGCGATGCGGGCAGCTAATTTTTTCGTCTGTTTCTGTTCATTGATTAAAGCAGAATTTCCGTGATTTTTTAGTATTTTATTCTGCCGGAGGATATCATGGTACAACCCAGAGCGCTCATCCTGCGGACAGCGGGAACGAACTGCGATGTTGAGAGTGCCTATGCCGCCGAACAGGCGGGTTTTAGAGCGGAACGTGCCCACATAAACCGTGTGGCATCGGGAGCGGTCGATGTTGACGATTTTTTGTTCCTGTTTATTCCCGGCGGATTCTCATACGGGGACGATATTGCGGCGGGAAAAATAATGGCGCTCGAGCTCAACAAGCGGCTCGGAGATATTCT
>CAYWBT010000274.1:0-3561 GCA_964456585.1 uncultured bacterium | reverse complement strand
GCTCTACCTGTCGGAGGGATTCACCAAACAGATCGATCTCAGGACAGCGGCAAACACCCGTCTGAAGTGCGCCCTCTTTCTCATGAGCGACCGCAGGCCGGAGAAGGTGGATGTCATGCTGGGGCTGTTCGACGGGCGGCTGTTCACCCATATTATTGAGGCGCCCGCCGCTAACCGCTGGGTGGAGATCGATCTGCCTGCCTCGGAATTCGCTCTGGATGGAAATCCTCCCGGCCCCAGTGAGCATGTGCAGGTTGTTGCGGTTAAGGGTTATTATCCTCAGGTTTCGCATCTCATAAGCTACACAATCCTCCTGGACGATTTCAACATCAACGGCGACCGCGACCGCTGCTTCGTCGGTGTGAATCCCTCGTCTACATGGTTCGATAAATTCGGGATAACCGCCCTCGACAGTCATTTCTGTTATGGCGAAAACATATCCGTGAGTGTACAACCTGAGGGCGGCCGAAAGCTCGAATCGGTGACATGCGCAGTGAAAGCGCCGAACGGCAGACTGATGTCGGACGGTGTCGCGCTTTATGACGACGGTTCCCATGGCGACATGAAATCCGGCGACGGTATCTGGACGAACGACGCTATTTACAGCATCGCTGACGGCGATCCACGGGGGCAGTGGGTACTCGAATTCACCGGTAAAACCGGTGAGAACGATGTTCGCTCGGAGATACGGTTCATCATGCCCGGCAAAAGGATTCTTAAAGGAGAGCATCCCCGTCTCTTTTTCAGGAAAGACGAGCTGGCCGAACGAGCCGCCTCGGACAATCCGGTCCTGAAAAAAATGTATGAGCGTTTCATTGGAGAAAGCAGGACCGACTATGCCTCCCTGGATTTCTCCGAGCCGCAATACCAGGAGGCCGAAAACCTTATCGACGAGTCACTCACTGGAGGGCCGTATTCAATTACCAACGACAGAGGAAGATGGAGCAGGCCCATTTCACGGTTGCGAAGAGCGATCTCCTCCGGAGCGTGGCGTTACGCTTTCACCGGAGACCGGGTTGCGGGCGAGAAGGCTGTGGAGGCCATGCTGAAACTCTGCTCTTTCGAGGTCTGGAATCACCCGTGGATGGAAAAACGGGGCCGTCACATATATTATCCGGTAGGGTATACGACCATACCGGTCGCTATTGGTTACGATCTGTGTTACGACCTCATGAACGAAGAGGAGCGCGCCGCTGTCCGCGAGGGAATGATGAACAAAGCTGTAAGGCATTTCTACCGTGACATGGTGGAAATGAACCGCATGCCCTCCAGCCTTTCCAATCACATTGCGGTCATCGTATCGGGAGTCGGGCTCGCTGCTGCGGCGATATACGGCGACGATCCGGCCATGCCTGAAATGGAGCCATATCTTTCCGGTATACTCGCCAAGATGAAGGATTTCATCGACAAGACCTATTTCCCGGGGGGAAGTTACGGGGAACCATACACCTATCAGGCAATGGCCTCCCGCGACCTGACAGAAACGCTGTTTGCGCTGGAACGCATTCTCGGCATCGACTACACCTCGACCACAAACCTGCAAGACCTCTATATATATCCCCTTTATGCCACTCACTCTAGTGGCCGTTACCAGGATTTCGGTGATGTGTCTCTTAGGTACGGCATGAGCCAGACCCATATGCAATGGCTGACCTACCGCATGAAAAATCCCTGGGCATATGCCTATGTCAAGCCCTTATGGGAGTCGGGGAGAGCCAGCCACATGTCCTGGCTCTGGTACCGTGACGATATCGAGCCGAGGCACCGTAGCGAACTGGTCAGTTCCAGGCTCTTTGAAGGCAAGGGGAACATGGTCATGCGTTCGGACTGGGATGACGAGGGCAGCATCGCTATTTTCAAATGCGGCCCTAACTCCAACCATTACCACCTGGACCAGGGAACATTCGTTATCATGACCAGCGGCGAGGAGCTTTTGAGCGACGCCGGGCACAGTAGCAGCTACTATGCCAATCTCTATTATCCCTGCTACTATACCCAGACTATCGGGCATAACTGCATGCTTGTCGACATGAATCCGGAGAGCCAGGACATCGCCGACTACGAGAACGGCGTTGCAGCTCTCAGGAACTATCCGCACATCACCCACCACTTGGCGAGCAATATCGCCGACGAGGTCGAGGGCGACCTTAGTTGTGTATACAAGGATAAACTCGCCGAGTATACTCGCTCGATAGTCTACATGAAACCCGATATCATGGTCATGCTCGACCGTGTCCGCGGCAACGGCGGGCACGAATATGACTGGCTTTTCCATGCCGAGCACACCGATGGCAAAAACTCCATCACCCGCAATGACGAGACGGGACGGATAACGATCGCCCGCAACAAATCCCGTCTCGATATGGATGTTCTGGCTCCGGTTATCGCCTCGGCAAGTATACGCGACTCGGACCGCGACGAGAGTTTCATCACTCTCAAGAGTGAGAAAGGACTCGAGGAGACAAATTTCCTTGCGGTGCTCAATCCCCGGTCGGGAATAATAGAAAGCACGATGAAATCGTCGCTCATCGATGAGGGTACTTTTATCGGCGCTGTTGTTGACCATGGAAAGGCAACTGACATCGTATTGTTCACTCGCGACGGCAACGCAGGCGGGATGAAAGCGGGATCGCTTGATGCCAGCGCTGAACGATGTGCTGTCAGGCTCGATTCCCACGGCGAAGTGGAAAAAGCGATTATTCGCGGGACATCGCTTTCGGTCGGCGGGAATGTTTTGCTCTCGAGCGACCGGCTGGTTATTGCCGCGGTCCAGATCGGCCGCGATGCCATCGAACTGGTCGTTGATGTCCCCGGAGATTCAGCGGCGGGTGTGACTGTTCAGGTTCCGAAACGCCCATCGTCGGTGGTCTTCGACGGCATTGCGAAAGAGGACTGGCACTCGGGCGATGGTACCGTAATGGTCAGGGTTCCTACGGGAAAATCGAATGTGAAAATTATGAGGTGATATGATTACTGTGTTGACACCGTCAATACTATACACCCGGACGGCTTCTGACACGGAAACCTGTCATCACGCTGCTAACATCACTCATCCAGCACATCCCGTACCGTTTTTGCCAGATCAGCCAGTTTATAAGGTTTTGCAACGAAGCCTTTTGCCTGTGTGTGTCTCAATTTCTTTTTCACTCTATCCTGATGATATTACAACTTTCGCGTTGTTTATCCTATCAAAATATCTTTCTTTACTTGACTTGCCGCAGGAAACGCCATGAAATATATAATGAAAGATGTTGACCTCCTTTTGCGCGCCTTTCAGTTTGCCGCTCGAAAACACCGGGGACAGCGCCGTAAAGGCGGACAGGCATCCCCTTACATAAATCATCTTATCGATGTTGCCGGAAAGCTTTGGAAAGTAGGCAGAGTAAGGGATATAACCGTTATTGCCGCGGGGATTCTCCACGATACTATCGAGGATACCGAAACCACGGAGGAAGAACTCAGGGTTGAATTCGGTGAAGAACTCTGCTCGATAGTCCTCGAGGTTACCGATGACAAGAGTTTACCGAAACATGTAAGAAAACGTCTTCAGGTCGAACACGC
>CAYWBT010000273.1:0-3563 GCA_964456585.1 uncultured bacterium | reverse complement strand
CTTCAGGTTCGTTGTGAGCATGACGGCATCGGGATGGGTGAAATCGGTCACCGTGAGTTCAATGCGGCGTGCCTTGAGCGGCCAGGTTCCCTGCAGGGTGAAGGTATCTCCCGGAGCATAGTGACGGTCGGCGATGTAGGGTTTCCATTCCGAAAGCTTGTGCATTGAGGGTACGGTGAACCGGAAGTGAACCGCTCGCTGTCCCGTGACAGTAACGTCATCGATGCCCAGGTAGATCGGCATGGCGGGATCGGCATCGGGAATCTTTGTGAGAACCGCGAGTGCATTGACCTTGATGCGTCCCCTGCCGGTGATATTCAGGTTCTCCCCCGCGAAGTCATCGTAGGTGACGGTTACCCACTCCCACCGGTTGGTTACGGGCGAAGGAATGGTGTAATCGACTTTACCGTCCGGCCCGGCCGCGAGGCGAATAGTGAAAAATGCCACCGGGAGGTTGGTTTTCACATAATATCGGAGCCTGATCGACGAGCCGGGGACGAGGTACATGTCGAGCTTTTTCTGCGCCCCGGCATAGTTGTCCACGCTCGTATAGGGAGTCACCACCTGCATAACGGATATGTTGGGATCTCCGGGAACGATGGTGCCAATATGGAAGTTCGGATCGTATGCGGTGTCCTGCCAGAAGGGATACGACGCCCAGGCGGAAAGCTCGCCGGTTTCGAAATTCTGGGTATAGGTCCAGGGTTCGAGTGCTGTCTCGGCGGATACCGCAGGCACGCTGAACAGCATTCCTGCAAGCACTACAATAAGGATACTTCGATTGTATATCATCTTTATCAACCTCCCGGTTTAGTGGATTTAGTCTATGTACGTTTGGTATGATAACGTTCCTGAAAGTAGTATCTATTGATAATAACAATATAGGAGAGCACAGACAAATAGAAAATGTTGCGTCGATCGTGAGGAGCGCGGAAATTGCCGGGTACGTAATAATAATGTAAGAACTATTTGAATCGCTAGTATAAATCGATATATTTCCTATTATCTTTGAAAAAGTCACGATCACGAGTCATGGGTAATGTTGATCGAAGGGAGATTATCTGCATTCGTACTCGTGCTGTTTCTCGCCACGTGTACGTCAATACTGAATTATATACAACACAAATAACTCTTTTATTGTAAAGGGAGGTATTCGAGATGTATCGCAATCCTCTGGTTGGTCTGCTTTTCAGTTTCGTACTGTCTCTCGTCATCGTATCGTGCGGAACGGGCAAACAAGGTGACGAAATTGCCCTCTATGTTGCGCCCGACGGGCATGATTCCTGGCAGGGTACCAGCCTGACAAAACCGTTTGCCACAATCGCGAGAGCCCGTGATGCAGTGCGTGAGATGAAGAAAACCGGAACGCTCACCAAACCGGTGAACGTCTATCTCCGCGGCGGCATGTACCAGCTATCCGAGCCGGTCGTGTTCACCCCGGAAGATTCCGGCACATCGGAATACCCCGTTACCTATAGGGCGTATAACCAAGAAAAACCGGTCATCAGCGGCGGCAGAAAGATCACCGGGTGGGCGCAGTCGAAGGAAGGGGTGTGGCAAACGTCGATTCCGGGTGCGAATAACGGCGGGTGGAAATTCCGCCAACTCTTCATCAACGGGGAGCGGAAACGCCGCGCCCGCATACCCAATGACGGATTCTTCACTGTCCGCGGTATGGCCACCAAGGACACGCCGGCCCGTCTGCCGTTCAACGATGGCGATATCAAGAAAGAATGGGCGAACAGGGGTGATGTCGAGGTGATCGCTCTCAACAAGTGGACGGAATATCGTCTCTTCATCCGCAGTGTCGATCCGAAGGCAAACATGGCAACCCTCTCCCAGCGCTTGTATCCCTGGATTATTGAAAACAACGCACGGTACTGGATAGAAAATGTCCCCGAAGCTCTCGATGCTCCCGGTGAGTGGTACCTTGAAGACTACAGCGGCGTCGTCTCTTACATCCCGGAACCGGGTGAGGACATGGCATCCGCCGAAGTCATTGCCCCGGTGCTGACCGAACTCGTCCGTTTCAACGGGGAACCGGAAGCCGAACCGTATGTGTCGAATCTCGTCCTTGACGGCATCACCTTCTCCTACACTGCCTGGACACTGGGAACGAACGGGTACATCGACAGTCAGGCGGCGAACAACATTCCGGGCGTGATCAGGGGAGACTTCATGGATGCGGTTGCTATCGAGAACTGCGTGATCGAGCACATCGGCACCTATGCCATCGACTTTGCCCGCGGCTGCCGTAACATCCGCATCGTCGGGAACGAACTCTCCGACATCGGCGCAGGCGGCGTACGGATCGGCGAAACAAGCGCTCGCGAGAACGTCGCCGAGCAGACCTTCGGCAATCTCATCACAGACAATCATATCCACCACATCGGTGAAGTCTATCCCGAGGCATGCGGTGTCATCATCTTTTTCAGCGGGAAAAACACCATCGCGCACAATCACATCCACGACACTTACTACACCGGCATTTCGAATGGCTGGTCGTGGGGATATGCCGAAACCCTCGTCAGAGAGAACATCATCGAGTACAACCATGTCCATGATATCGGGCGCGGGATGCTCAGCGACATGGGGGGCAACTATAACCTGGGGCTTCAGCCCGGCACGGTCATCCGTAACAATCTGTTCCATGACATTACCTCTTCCGGCTACGGGGGATGGGGGATTTATACCGACGAGGGTTCCACCGGCATCCTCATCGAAAACAATATTGTTTACCGAACCAAAACCGGCGGATTCCACCAGCATTACGGCAGGGAGAATACCGTGCGGAACAACATATTCGCCTTTGCGAAGCTCGGCCAGATCATCAGGTCGCGCGCGGAGGAACACCTGAGCTTCACATTCGAACGGAACATCGTGATCTGGGACGAGGGCCCCCTGCTGGGAAACAACTGGGGCACAACGCCCAGCACGTATGAAGACGACGGTTCTCTCAGGAAGGCAACATCGACGACGGACTTCTATCGGCTCGACAATAACCTGTACTTCCAGACCACGGGTGAACCGTTCACCTTCGGCGGGCTGTCGCTTGAAGAATGGCGCGCGCGCGGGCAGGATGTACATTCTCTCATTGCGGACCCGCTGTTCGTTGATGCCCAAAACGGCGATTTCACACTCCGGGAAGGCTCGCCTGCCTTCACGCTGGGATTCAAGGAGATCGACCTGAGCGGTGTGGGACCGAGACAAAAGCGGTAACTATCAGGCGTTGAACAGGGTGTTCACACGATACATCGCCGGACTTCAACGAAAACCGTGCGAGGGCACTAACGATAAACGGTTCTTTATATGCCTGAAAATCTACTTGTGTAAAAGACAGCCATTGTCGATTATTCCGAGGAAAACAAACGGGAAGGAATGTACACCTCTCGATATTTTTTTCCGGCACAACAACCATAGGCAGGAGTGTTTGGATCATCGACAGGAACACAGGAGAAATACATGCTGAAGTACAATGACTATCTCAGGAAAACAACCGCCTTGGCCTTGGTTGTTCTGGGTCTCGCCGTACCGGTTCATGCCACCGATTACTATGTATCCCA
>CAYWBT010000272.1:0-3570 GCA_964456585.1 uncultured bacterium | reverse complement strand
GAGTGAAAGAATAGAAAAAGGGTAGCATGATTCGCATCTATGTATCATGTCTTCATGGATCGCGGGTAACCGTAACTGAGCCATAACGGCCCGTACAGGTTGTTGCATGGTGATGGTAGCCGTTATGTTTGTGTGCTCAGTTGATTGAGTACCGGATGTTTCGGATTTCAGCGATTGTCTGTTACGTTACGTGTATGTCGAATTCGGGAGGATTCATGATGTGCCGCTTGACAGAGCACTGTTCGGCGACCTTTATCACAGCCTTCCGGTATTTCGCCGGGAATTCGGGGGGAAGTTGAATCTCGATGGATATCTTATCCCGCATGTTCGTTTCCGGGTTCTTCTCGTCGTGCTGAATGACCGTGATGTTTTCGGTCGGTATATCCCGCTTCTGGCAGAACACGATGACATTGATGGCAACGCAGGTGCCGAGCGATGCGAGGAAGAGATCGAACGGTTCGGGCGCGGAACCATCACCGCCGTATTCCTTCGACTGATCGGTTTCGATGGTAAAGCCCCGGTACCGGGCGTTCACCTTTTTTCCTCCCGCTGAAACGATCTCCATCTTCATCGTGTGCTCCTTATCCTTATGGTGATTGACGGTTTGTCATGAATGAAAGAGTGAAAGAATAGAAAAAGGGTAGCATGATTCGCATCTATGTATCATGTCTTCAGGTGCCCGGCAGTCAAACATCTCTATTTCGGCGGACAGTGAATGCACGATCCCAGCGTACTGTGGGAAACCTCCAGGAAAGCTTCGGAGAGCGTCGGATGAGCATGTATCGTCGTGGCGAGATCCTCGACGGTGGCATTCATCTTCATGGCGAGCGCTCCCTCGGCGATCAGGTCTGAGGCGTGCGGTCCGACAATATGGACGCCGAGGATTGCTTTTCCGTTGTCGGAGATAATCTTGATCTCGCCGGCGATTTCGCCCATCGCCTGTGCCTTGCCGAGGATGCGAAACAAGAAGCTGCTGGACGTGGCCGCATAACCCTGCTCAATGGCCTGCTCTTCGGACAGTCCGACGCTCGCCGCCTCGGGAAAGGTGAAAATAGTGGAGGGCACCACCCGGTAATCCATGCTGCTCTTCCCACCGAGGGCATTTTCCACCGCCACCATGCCTTCCACCGAGGCAACATGAGCGAGCATCATTTTTTCCGGCCCCAGGACATCGCCAATGGCGAACATTCCGGGAAGAGATGTTTCCATGCGCTCATTCACCGAAATCCAGCCGTTTCCTTCCATGTTCATCCCGATCTCGTCGAGTCCACTGGACACCGTGTTCGATGTTCGGCCCACGGTTACGAGGAGTTTATCTGCTTCGAGTATTTCAGCGGTTCCGTTTCGTTCATCCTGGGGCTCGACGAAGGGGGAAGCTCCAAGCGTGGCGCGTACCTTCCCATGCTTCACCTCCACCTGATCGAGGGTTTTGTTGAGGATAACCCTGATTTTTTGCTTCTTCATCTCACGAAGGATGGTTTTCGAGAGGTCGCGGTCGATGAAAGGAATCGGCAGAAGACGGTCGAGCGCTTCTACGATGGTGACCTTTACACCGAGATTCGAAAAGATGCCCGCGAATTCGGATCCGATCACGCCGCCGCCGAGAATAAGCATGGAGTCAGGGATGTCTTTCATCATGAGGGCGTCGTTTGTGGAAAGAATGAATTCGTTGTCGAACGGGAACGCGGCCATGTCACGGGGCGAAGATCCGTGGGCGCAGATGATCCGGTCGGCTTCCACCTCGGTTCTGACACCGGTGGTCGATGTCACCGTCACTGTCCGAGGGTCGATGACACGCGCACTCCCCGCAAGGTAGCGGATGGCGTAACTATTGAAAAGACGGGCAATTCCTCCGGTCAGGGTGGCGACAACTTCATCTTTCCGCTCGATCATAAGCTGCATATCGGGACGAACAGTACCGTCTATGATGATGCCAAACGTTGAAGCCCGCTGGATGTTATGAAGCATATTCGCAGAGGCGCGCAGAGTTTTCGTGGGTATGCACCCGTAGTTGAGACAGGTCCCGCCAATGGTATCGCGTTCGATTACGGTCACCTGGGCGCCGAGCTGGGCTGCACGGATAGCGGCCTGGTAGCCTCCCGGTCCCGATCCGATGATGGTGATTCGCGGTGCCATTTCTATTTCCCCGTTTTCTATGTTTTACGCCATATTTTTCACGCGCCCGCAGGGATATTTAGGGCGATGTAGCGTAAAATAAGACAACAGCCTCGTGATGGCAAACGATTACTCGTACCGAGGATGTTCATGGCCTTCTCATATCCAGCAGCGCATGGAACGGGTTCAGTTACCGATGCGGTCAGGTGGGAAGGCTCCGCCGGCAACAGTAAAAAGGGGAGAAAAGAACGCCGGTAAGATCCTCAGCGCTCGATCATGTTGTTCAACTTTTCACGGTAGTACCTGAATTCATTCCAGTGAATCTCGGGTGGAATCAGGTGATCGCCGAATGGTATGTAGCCGCCGGTTTTTAATACCTCCCCGACCGGTTCGAGAATCTGGTCGATACGCTCCGTGCCATACTGTAGTTCAGACTTGGGAATCCCGCCCATCAACTGGAGGTGAGGGAATGTCTTTCGAATCTTGACCAAATCCATTCCGCAACTTGCCTCGATGGGATACATCCCGGTGATGCCGGATTCGACGAACAGGTGGATAATGTCGAAACAATCGCCGTCAGTATCGACAAATATGACCTTGACACCGTGTTCCTTCAAAAATCCGGTCAACCGCCGGTAGTACGGCACCATGAATTCCTTGATTACTGCCGGGGACACCATCGAGCCTGTTCCGGCGGACACGTCTTCCCAGATCACGAAGAGATCGACTTCGATCTCGGCAAGCACCTCTTCATAGACCGCGATCCAGAGATCGGTGAATGTTTTCTGGATGTCGTGAATGAGATCAGGCATGTCGAAGTAATTATAGAAGAGGCGTTCGTACCCCATGAGATGTGCGAGCGTGCCGAAATACCCGTGCGGATAACCCCCCAGGGTCACAACGTACTTTCCGGAACGGTATTCATCGACCATTTGCGGCCAGTTTGCGGGGAAACGCTTCCTGATGTCGTCAGGTTTCAGGCGTTCCGATTTTACCCGTTCCCAACTCGATCTGTCTGTGATGATATTTTCGAGCGCCGAGGGAAGAACGCCGGTAGTCTTCGAGAAGATTCTCCTGACGCCGTCGATGTCGATATAGGTGAGATACTCGTCATCTTCGCTGATCACCTCCACCTCGAACATGGGCTGGAACAGCAGGTTGACATCGACGAGTTTCTGCCCCGTATCCATGTTGAGGGCGTTTCGGACGTCATAATCCTGAACGAATCCCTGGGTGGGATGGTACAGACCGCCGCCGAGCACGGCGATACCGTCCGGGAGCTTGCCGCTCCTGATAGAATTCCAGCAGGGGATGTAGAGCGATGATGATGGTGTAGTTGTCTCCCATGACAGTTCGGGATAGTGGTTCTTTGGCATACCCTCGTCATACCAAGTTTCAACCGTCTTTCCCCAGTAGCCGAATTCCCACTTCGGTGCGCTGACACCGGTATTGAAA
>CAYWBT010000271.1:0-3593 GCA_964456585.1 uncultured bacterium | reverse complement strand
GCCCGAAGCCGTTCATCGGTTGACATTGCCTGCCATTCATTATCGCTCAGTTTCCGCAATTCGTAGATAGTACTTTGCGCTAGAGAAATACTGCTGATATTCATCAAAACAATAAACAGCAATAAAACCGTACAGGTAAATTTCATAATACTCTCCACATACTTTCTATGTACTTCTGCATTTTTTCAATAATGATATCATACATAAATTATTAAAAATCCATGATCACATACATAAAAAAACTGTCGGTATAAAGCAGTTCTTTTTTAATATGGGTATCACAGGTGCCGAACAATCATGGTAATCATAACCTGCACAGTGCCAACATGACAGCATGAAAAAAATTTCCCCGCTGTCGTTTATAAATCAATGAATATTAATGACATAGCTACAACTAACCATGTAATCCATACATAATCCGGTACAATTTTTTAATGCATGAAGATTAATTTACCTGTATTTTTGATGTATGAAGGCATCATATATGAGTATACAAATACAACATTCTCAATCAGAGTGCAAGTCTTTTTTTAACACTTTCTTAAAATAAAGGCCCGTCTTCAATTGCCGCCTAACATATACTGTCACCGCGTTAAACCTGCATGAGAAGATAACAGATCGTATGGTGCTTCTGGTTGCTTAACGAACTGTTGGCGTTTTGTTACCGATACTATAGTTTTTCTCAAGCGGCTGGTGAGAGGCGCTCGGTTTATCGGGTACGTTTCTATCGGATTTATTGACAGGGGACAGAAAAAGTAGTATCGTATAGGCCATGGAAACCATGAATTCGCGCGATAGAGTATGTGCCGCCTTTGACCATGTTGAGCCTGACCGTGTTCCCTGCTGGTGCGGAGCATCAACCGGTTTCTGGGAGAAGGCACAGAAAGAACTTGGCCTCGGCGACGAGGAACTGCGAATCAGGTTGGGCGATGATTTTCGCAGGGTGGTCGCACCGTTTGCCGGGCCTGAATTTCCCCTGTCGAGTGGCGTCGTCTATCGAACTGTTTTTGGAATTGAACGCACGGGTCTGGGGTACGGTCAGCCGAAGAGCCACCCCCTCGCAGCAGCCAGCCTCGATAAAATCCATGCATTCGAATGGCCCGATCCCGGCTGGATAGATGTCTCATCGATACGAGATGAGGCGAAACTCTACGGGGAACACTACGCGATACTTGGTGGAGACTGGGCGCCTTTCTGGCACGATGCGATCGATCTTCTGGGAATGGAGAACATGTACTACAAAATGTACGACGATCCGGCGGTTGTCGATGCTGTCATGGGGCACATCGTTGATTACTATGCCGAGATCAACCAACGCATTTTTGACGAAGCCGCCGATGTCATCGATATCTTCTTCATCGGGAACGATTTCGGCAGCCAGACCGGCCCGCTCCTGGGCCCGGAGATGTTCAGACGCTTTATTCTCCCCCACCTGTCGCGGTTGATCGATCTTGGACACACGTACGGTCTCAAGGTGATGCTGCACTGCTGCGGAGGATTCGAATCCTTGATTCCCGCAATGATAGAAGCCGGCCTCGACGGTCTCCATGCGGTTCAACCGAATTGCTTCGGCATGAATCTTAAAAGGCTGAAGGCCCGGTATGGAGAACACATACTGTTCAACGGCGGCATCGATTCCCAAGCTATTCTCATCAATGGCAGTCCGGACTATGTCAGGGAAAAAACGCGCGAGGTGATCGATATTATGAGCCCCGGCGGTGGATTCGTCGCCGGAGCCAGTCATGATACTATTCTGGAGGAAACACCCCTGGAGAATGTCCTTGCCATGTTCGACACAATCCGCGAATACGGCATCCTTTCATGAAAGATGAACGATTCCCTCGCATGCGATGGTTGGCAAATCCATCAGATGGTGCCCATCGTCCCGGTACAGTGATCACGCGCACAACCTAAACCGATCGAACGTTTAAAAATCCTTGAACACCTCTCCCCTCTCGTCATGCACCTTTCTCACCGATGATATCAACCGTCAATCCGGTACACGCTGTGAACGTGGAGCGGTTCGGCTTCAAACGACGCCCAGCCCCCGCTGTAGCGGAAGGAAACCGCCTGCCCGCTGGGAACCGAGGTTATGCGAGCGGGTTTCTCCCGGAGACGCACGCTGACCCAGCCGCCGTGAACGGTGGTGAAATCCTGCACCTGGGGAGTACCGGTCTCGCGTTTGTCGCCGGAGTAATTGACAAGATGGATGAAGCGTTCTCCGCCGCGTTGGTTGTAGAATACCTCGACATTGATCGGGGTATTTTCGAGGGCTATCGTTCGCCGCTCTCTCGGGTACACGAGTTCGAGAAACCATAATGCCAGGTTGCGGAGCACCGGCGTGCTTTCCAAATAATACGCGGAGAAGAGCGGCACTGTGCAATAAATGGCTTTCCCCTGTCCATAGCTGTTCATGGTCACCCCGGGGCCTGCTGCGGTGTGATCCGGCGGCGGCGTGCCGCTTTTGATGCCCTCGTACGGAGGAACCAGTTCGAGCAGGGTTTGTGCTGTTCGGGCGGCAACATGAGTATATGATCCCATGACCTGGACATCCATCTCGGGTATCCCGAACGGTGAGAGTTCCGGGGTGGCGCGCAGGTAACCGTTTGCCGTGCCGGACGTCGACAGAAAATCGACGCCGAGGACGTCCGAAATGCCGAAGGCTCCACGGGGAAGGTTATCGTTGTTTCTCGTCGCTGTTTCGGCGGTTGCGATGAGTGCGCCGCCGTTTTGTACAAAGCGTCGTACCACTTCGCACTCCTGGTCGCTCAGTATGCGCTGGTCCGCCAGAATAAGCGCTCCGTACCCATCGATGGTATCGAGGAACACCTCGCTGTTAAGGATGCCCATCTGAACGTGCCCTTCGATGAGCGCCTTGTGCGCCCCGTTCACCGAGGAGTATGCCGGACCGGGAATCCACGAGGAACAGGGTTTCAGGGGATTCTTGGACCAAATCGAGTCCGCTGAATGCAGCACGGCGGTATCCTTCACCGGTGTGCAACCCGTGAGGAACGGTTCGAGTTCCCGCGTGCGCCTGTTGACATCGCCGAATACCTTCATCACTGCTTGATCGGGATTGCCGTGCGGGTAGGGTATATCGGAAAGGTACGTTCTCCCGCCGGCGGCGAGCAGCGTTGCACATTCACTCAGGAAGGCTTCCGGTTCCCTGAGGGAGTAGTCCATCCAGTTGTTCCCTCTTGTGTTCATGCAGCTCCAGGTGATATCCGGCAGGGTGGAAACATATCGCGCCTCGTTAGAAAAATTCCAGGAGTAATTCCCCACCTTGGGTGTCGGCGTATCCCAGGTGATATGGTGGACATACTTGGGCGGTGTAACCGGATAGCGTATCATCCAGGCATAGTTGTTGATTATCTCGATGTCTCTCTTGACTTCCCCGAGTGCGTTCTGGACATGCGCCATGTGCTTTTCCATGAGACTGTTCGACCATTTCCGGTAGGCAAAAGCTCTTGGATCGCTGTCGTTTAAGGGTATCTCTCCGCCGAAGGACTTTCGATACAGATCACGGCATGAAGGACAGTAGCATATCCACTCGAGAAATTGCTGCATGATAATATCCAGAAAGAATCCGTCAA
>CAYWBT010000270.1:0-3692 GCA_964456585.1 uncultured bacterium | reverse complement strand
GGAACTCCTCAGGGAGTCGGACATCGTTTCGATTCACGCGCCGGTGAACGACGAAACCCGGAACATGTTCGATTACGAAAAACTCTCCCTGATGAAAAAAGATGCCGTCTTCATCAACACCGCACGCGGCCAGCTCGTCAAAACCGTGGATCTCGTACGCGTGCTCAGGGAAGGAAAGATTATGGGCGCCGGGCTCGATGTGCACGAGGGTGAACCCCCGCCGGTCGAGTACGGTTTTCTCGACATGAACAATGTCATCTGTACGCCGCACTTCGCCTGGCACAGCCATGAGGGCGCTTGGGAGATTCGGCGCATGATTTTCGACGACTTTATCGCGTTTCTCGCGGGGAAACCCCCAAAACATCTCATTAATACCGAAGTGCTCAAAAGCCCTCGGCTCAAGATGACACTAAAGTGACTGAAAAAACGAATGAGAAAATTGAGTCAGTCAACAAAGATTAGGTGTAAAAGTCCTTCAGAGATTGTTTTTCGCATGAAATATTATACTACAAGCGTGAAAATTGTGTATATTTATTGGGCCTTTTCTGCTGAGCGGTGAACAGTGTAAGAAAGACTAGTGAACTTGAGTAAAATAGTAATCGGGTTATTATCATGATGTTTTTGAAGTGGGATTCAAGTTATTACGTTAATATTCAAGAAATTGATAAGCAGCATGAAAACCTGTTTAAAACAATAAACGAACTCCATAGCAGTTTGCGAATAGGTGAAGGAGACGCCTTTCTCAAGCCAATATTTAATTCGCTCATACAAGGTATTATCACCCACTTTCATACTGAAGAAAAATGGATGAAAAAGCACGAGTACCCTGAATTTCAGCAGCACTATGATGAGCATCAGAAATATATTGCTTCTATTAAGAGTCTCATTATTAAAAGTGAAAAGGGAACACCGTTACTGGCTCGAAATTTACTGCTCTCTCTTGGCGGCTGGTACCGGGAACACATTACCGAATACGATAAAAAGTTCGGAAAATTCCTCGAAAACAAAACGACTAAAACTGATACCTAAACAGTTTCGGACGTATCCCGGATCTGATCTTTGGCTTTTCCCGAAATCAATCATTAAAAAAGGAAATCTCATGAGAAGGAATGCAGTCAAGCAGATGGTATGGGCTGGCACGGTGGCCCTCATGCTTGTTCTCGGACTGGCCGGTTCAGCGTATACTCAGACAACAGTCCCGCCCACCACTGACGACGGCAAACTCAGGATTATCGTTTTCGGCGCCCACCCGGATGACTGCGAGATCAAGGCCGGCGGTACTGCCGCGCTCTGGGCTGCCCAGGGACATCATGTGAAACTCGTCTCGGTCACCAACGGCGATATCGGTCACTGGGAGATGTCCGGTGGAGCGCTCGCCATTCGCCGAACGGGTGAGGTGGAGAAGGCGGCGGAACTTCTCGGCATCGATGAAACAGAAGTGCTCGACAACCACGACGGCGAACTTTTACCGACCCTCGAAAACCGGAAAACCATTGTTCGGCTCATTCGCGAGTGGAAGGCCGACCTTGTCATGACTCACCGGTCGAACGATTACCACCCGGATCATCGTTATACCGGAATACTGCTCCAGGATGCCGCATTCATGGTGACCGTGCCCTATTTCTGTCCCGACATCCCCCACCTGAAAAAGAATCCCGTATTTATGTTCTTCTCCGACCGGTTCCAGAAACCGAATCCATCCGATCCCGACATTGTGGTCTCGATCGACAGCGTTCTGGAACGGAAACTCGATGCACTCGTTGGGATGGAATCCCAGTTTGTCGAATACGGTGTTTCGGGAAGCGAGAAACGTATGTACAAGAATCCCCAAGAAAAGGCTGCACGACAGAAAGATGTTCGCAACGGTTTCATCGGAAGATTCGAATCGACCGCCAACCGGTTTCGCGAAACACTGATCACGCTCTACGGTGAGCGCGGCAGAAATGTCCGGTGCGCCGAGGCGTTCGAATTGTGCGAATACGGCAGGCAGCCATCGGCGGATGATCTGAAGGCACTTTTCCCGTTTCTGGGCAAGTAAATCCGGCGGGCGACCATTCCCCAAACTATCGGGATCGCCTCGCAGCGAGCGGAGTCTATCTGTACCGCCTCCGTACCGTGAGCTCTTCGGTCGCGGAGCTGGTGCATTTCCTGAAGTAACTCGTTTCGGGCGTAATTATGATGAACAGCCCTCCACCGGCATGATGGAGGGCTTTTTTTCGGCGGGAACAATGATCCCGCGCAGATTTGAGTACTCCACTGACCGGCGGCAGGAGGCGCGAACGGGTGAAGGGGGGAATCATCGCCTCCCAAACACTCCTTGACCGGTTCATTCTTTACCATTATATTTTACCAATAATTTTCCTTGGTCGTACCCCCGGAGAAACGAGGTGGTGCATTTCGTCATTGACACATCCTGAGCAGGATTTTTCGTTCGAAATTGTCCATACCTGTCCGGTGACCGGAGCACGGGCCGGTAGACTGCGAACGCCCCATTCGGTCATAGAAACGCCGGTTTTCATGCCGGTCGGTACGCAGGCCACAGTAAAGGCATTGTCCCAGCAGGAACTTACGGACTTCGATGCGCGTATAATCCTGGGAAACACCTATCATCTGTTCCTGCGTCCCGGTTCGTCGTTGATTCGGGATGCCGGAGGCCTGCACGGGTTCATGGGGTGGAACGGCTCGATTCTCACCGATTCCGGCGGCTACCAGGTTTTCAGTCTCAACGATCTGCGGAAGATCACCCGTGAGGGGGTCACCTTCCGCTCGCATATCGATGGTTCGACCCATCTCTTTACTCCGGAACGGGTCATGGAAATCGAGCATGATCTCGGCGCGGACATCATCATGGCCTTCGACGAGTGCATCCCGTATCCCTCGACCCGCGAGTACACCATACGGTCGTGTGCCATGACCGAAACATGGGCTGAACGGTGTCTCGAAGCCCACGGGCGATTGAATGACGGCTCACAGGTGCTCTTCGGTATCTGCCAGGGCAGCGTGTATCCGGAGATCCGTGAGGAGTATGCCCGGAGGCTGGTGGACCTCGATTTCTGGGGATATGCAATCGGCGGCCTGGCGGTTGGCGAACCGAAGGGGAAAATGTTCGAAATGGTCGAAGTGACCACCGCCGTTCTGCCGGTGAAAAAACCGCGGTATCTCATGGGTGTCGGTTTCCCCGATGACATAGTCGAAGCGGTATCGCGGGGAATCGACATGTTCGATTGTGTCATGCCCACGCGGAATGCCCGGAACGGGACCGTCTTCACCCGTAACGGGAAAGTGGTGCTGAAGAACGCTTACCAGGCGCGAGAATTCTCCCCGATCGACCCGGAATGCGGGTGCCCTGCGTGTCGCAATTATACGAAAGCGTATATCAGGCACCTCTTCCATGCGGGTGAAATACTCGCCCCGAGGCTGGCGACCATGCACAGCATTTATTTCTACCTCCAGATTATGCGGGAGATGCGTACAGCAATCCTGGAGGACCGATTCCCCGAATGGAGGGATGAATTTTTCACGAGCTACAGAAACGAGGATGATACACATGAATTTTGACCTGATTTCTACAGCCTATGCCCAGACTGAGAAAACGACGCGTGGGGGTGCGCCGATGTGGCCCATGCTCATCGCCCTCTTTGCGATCTTTTATTTTTTCCTCATCCGGCCGCAGCAGAAAAAGCAAAAGGATA
>CAYWBT010000269.1:0-3743 GCA_964456585.1 uncultured bacterium | reverse complement strand
CCGGTTTCAGAACACCTTCGATATTCGATCCGAGATAGCCGGGTATCATCATGGCCCTGCCGAGACAGACAAGTTTTGTAAACGGACGCCCCAGGGCGAGCGCCTTGAATATCTGGTCTTCCCGTGCGAGTCCGCCTGCAAAAGCCAGGTCAATGACATCCGCTCCCTTGTCTGCAAGAATCCGGGCATATTCGTATGCCTTCGCGTGCAGGAATATCGACGGGACGCCCCAGCTCTCCATCATGTTCCAGGGACTCATACCGGTACCGCCGCCGGAACCGTCGATCGTCAGGAGATCGAGTTTCGCATCGGTGGCATACTTCAGCGCCATGGCCAGCGCCTCCATACCGTAGGAGCCGGTCTTGAGAGAAATTCTCCGGTAACCGATCTCACGAAGATACGTGACCGATTTCATAAACTCTTCCTGAACCTGCCCCGAGGTATCGAGATCGGTATATCCAAGCCTGCTGTGACGGGCGAAGGCCTTGATGGCACCAGCTTGAAAAGCTTCCTGCACCTCGGGGAGGGTCGGATCGGGATCGACGATATAGCCGCGTGTCTTCAGGAAGAGAGCATAGTCGAGGCTGTTTACCTGGATTTCGCCGCCGATATCTTTTGCACCCTGACCCCACTTAAGTTCGATGATTACTTTGTCGCCGTACTTTTCAATGATGTATTCCGCGACACCGTTTCTCGTATCCTCGACGTTCATCTGGACAATCACAGCACCATAACCGTCGTAGTAACGAAGGAACGTGTCGATCCTGCGGTCAAGCTCCGGAGCACGCTTGATTCTGCCCTTCTCTATGAGCGAGGCCCGGTCGATACCAACCACATTCTCTCCGACAACAATCGGAATGCCTATGAGGGCGGAGCCAATGGCGAAAGATTCCCAGTACTTGTTCGCAATAAAGGTGGAACCCAACGCACCGGTCATTATCGGCATCCTGGCCTTCGTTCTTATCTCACCCCCAAATTCGGTGGAGATATCGACATTGGGAAAGACGCAGTCATCAGTCGAATGAGAGTGCTTTTTTATGCCTTTCGATCCGTAATTGTATCCCTGAATTCGCAGGGAGTTGTAGGAAACGCCCACATGAACCGTGTTTGCACTTCCCGCCGTGATACCGCCGAAATCCCTCGGGTAGAGCAGTTCCCTTCCACGCAGGCTGGCAAGCCATGTCTCACACTTGCCCTTGCAATCGGCACGGCAGAGTGTGCAGAGACCCGATTCTGCGGGATTACCCCTGTTTACAGAACCCAGTGCATCGTTCGTTTTCGCCCATTGAATCATTCATTCCCCCTCTGGTAATAATTGTGAAATCCGGCAAAATTTTTTCATCATATCTGGATTTTTCATGCAACAGTGGGTGAGAGTGATTTCAGACTTCCGGCGGCATATAGAGAATTATTTACCTGCCCGGCGAAAACGTTATGACACGGTTTTCAGGCAGGTGGCAGCACAATCCGCCGCAGTCGATTTGTATTATAATAGTATTTATACCATTATATACCTATTATTTTTCTATTGTTTTAACTTTTGCATAAATATATTAAAAGCCGCGGCAAAACTCAAGCGGCTTTTTTTTATTGGCATTTTTTTCTATCTGTACGCCATATTCTCCCACGGCTCAAAAAAGACTCGCCACCGTGAGACAGAGCATCAGGTATTCTCTTCGATCAGGAAAAGAATCTGTCGTATTTTTCGGTGCAAGAAATATCTTTCGGAGTTAGGTATTCGATTGCACTTTCATTATATTCGTTGTATCTATACAGATAACAGCATACAACTTAGGATTTATTTCCTCATGGAGGAGGATCACATGCCACACCTGATTTCGAGACGCCGCGTACTCGCTGCCAGTGCCGCTTCCGCAGGGATGATGCTGGGAAGTTCTCTATCGTCAGGCCATTCATCGGCGGGACCGGGACGGGAAGCTTTCTGGGGTCCGGGACCGAACAAAAACCTGGTGCGCGATCTCGTACCCGGTACCACCACGATCCGCCTTGCCGGGTACCTCGGAAGGCCGGAAGGCGAAAGTCCCGGGGAAACAGTACGAAAAATCAGGGAACAGGGTTTGACCGCGGTGATTGCCGGCGCCGACGACTGGTATGGGGCGAAGGACTCGGCAGTCAGTGAACTCAAGGCTGCGCTCAGGGAGCACGATGTCGTCGTTTTCGAGGTTGGCGGATACCGTAATATCATCTGCACCGACGAGAAACTGCGAAGGAAATTCCAGAAGCGTATTGCGATGTGCCTCGAAGCAGCCGAAAAAATCGGGTGTCCCATGGTCGGCTGTGTCACAGGGAGCCGTAATCCTGAAGCGAACGATCAACTCGACAACTATGCCGTACACCCGGACAACTGGACATTGGAAACCTGGAAGCTGACCATCGACAGTATAAGGACGATTCTCCGCGACACCACGGGACTCAAGGCGGCGATCGGCATGGAGGCGCAGGTTACCACCAACCTGGACAGCCCCCTGGCCCACCGGCGGCTCGTGGATGATGTCGGCAGCGATCGGTGCCGGGTCAATCTCGATCCCACCAACATGGTGCACCTGCATAATCACTTTCACACCACCGAACTCATTAATGAATGCTTCGATCTCCTCGGTGAGGATATTTTTGGGTGCCATGCCAAGGATTCATACATTCTGCCCCATTCTCAGACGGTGCACGTTCAGGAGGTCTGTCCCGGCAGGGGCAATCTCGACTACGAGACGTACCTCGTGCGCCTCAGTAAAATGAAGTGGCCGCGGTCACTGCTCCCGGAGCACATACCACAGGACCAACATGCCGAGGCGTATGCGTACCTTCGATCGGTTGCAGCAAAAGTAGGAGTTAAGATCCACGGCAGCATAGTCTGAAAACGCTATGAAACAGGGAGGACAAGCTCATGAAGAATGCGTTCACCCGGCGTCAGTCTCTCAAGGCAGCACCAGCAATCCTGGGAGGATTGGCAGGACTTGCCACCCTCAGGTCTGCCCATGCATGGGAACCCGGTCCGAGAGAGAATATCGAGCGTGACCTGACACCCGGCACGACCCCGATACGTCTCGGCGCCATGCTCAATCGTAAGGACAACGAAGATTTTCCCGAAATGGTTGGGCGCCTGAGGAAAGAGGGCTTCGGCAGCTTACTGATGATGCCACAAGATGTCAATGACATGACAGATTCCGAACTGCGCGCATTCACCGGGGCACTCAAGGAGCACGATATCGTGGTATTCGAGGTCGCAGGATACACCAACATGATCCATCCCGATCCCGCAATCTGCCAAGAGAATCTCAAGCACCTCGCGATGAGCATCGAGGCGGCTGACAAAGTTAACTGTCCGATGGTCGGCACCATCACCGGGAGCTGCGACCCGACATACTACATCAACGTCCACCCTGACAACTGGACGATTGAAACGTGGAAGCTGACTATTGACAGCATCCGGCAGGTTATCAGAGATACCGCCGGGATGAAGGCGGCGCTCGGCATGGAGGCGCAGGTGACCACCAATCTGGATGGCCCAAAGGCCCACAAGCGTCTCATCGACGATGTGGGAGATTCGCGCTGCGTGGTCAATCTCGATCCGACCAACATGATTCACCTACACAATTACTTCCATACGACCGAGCTCATCAACGAGTGCTTCGACCTCTGCGGTGAACATATACTGGGAAGTCATGCGAAGGATACGTACATCTGGCCGGACAAGCAGACAGTGCATGTCCATGAGGTCTGCCCGG
>CAYWBT010000268.1:0-3761 GCA_964456585.1 uncultured bacterium | reverse complement strand
AGCTTTGTCAGTGCCGGAAGAATAGTGCCGCTGTCGTTATTCCCGACCGCTATCCAGCCTGATGCGCGGGTCGAGCCACGCGTACGAAAGGTCAACCAGCAGGTTGGCCAGGACGAAAAAGAACGCGAGAAAGATAACACACCCCTCAACAACCGGCAGATCGCGCACTCGTATCGCATCCACGGTCGCCCTGCCAAGACCGGGCCACGCGAACACCGTCTCGGTCGCAACCGCCCCCCCGAGCAGTGAGGCGAAGTTGATTCCGATGACAGTGATGACGGGGATGAAGGCGTTTCTGAGGGCGTGACGGAGTATGACCGCCCGCTCTGAGAGTCCCTTGGCGCGCGCGGTGCGGATGAAATCCTTTCCGATAACCTCGAGCATGCTCGAGCGCATCATTCGTGAGATATACCCGATGGATATCAGGGAGAGCGAAAGCGCCGGCAGGAGCATATGCCTGAAATCGCCCGAATCGCCGTACCCGCCCACCGGCAGCCACCCGAGACGAGAAGCAAAAAGCAGGATCAGCATCATGCCGAGCCAGAACACCGGCATGGATATCCCGGTGAGCGAGAGCGTCATCACGACCCAGTCCCACACTCTGTTCCGGTTCAGGGCGGCGATAATTCCGGCACCGATACCGAAAAACACGGCGATAAGCATGCTGGCAACCGCGAGTTTCGCGGTCGCGGGAAAACGTTCCCTGATAATGTCCGCGACAGGGCGTTTCTGGCGGTACGAGGTTCCGAAATCCCCCTGTGCAAGCCTCCCGATGAAACGCAGGTACTGGATGTAGACCGGTTTATCGAGCCCCATTTCACGCCGGATGTTCTCGAGCGTGCGTTCGTCGCCGTGCTGACCCATCAGCAGGCGTGCGGGATCGCCGGGAACGAGGAACATGAGCGCGAACACGATGGTGGCGACTCCCACCATGATCGGTACCATCATCAACAGTCTCCGTAAGATATAGGTAATCACCTGTCCGACCCCCGGTAGCGGAGCCGCTTGAGGGGAATGCGGAAGTCGCCCTGTTTTGTCAGGATAAGTCCTTCGTACTCGGAATTGAACAGTATTCGCTGCGTGTTATACATGATCGTTATCCAGCAGGCATCGTCGGTTGCGAGACGGTCGGCTAGTTGGTACAGTTCCCTGCGGTGTGCCTGATCGGTTGATACACGCGCTTCGGCGACGAGGCGGTCGAATGCGGGATTCGAATAGCCGGAGTAGTTGCCGGGTGCGCCGATCTGATCAGAATGGAGCAGGATGTACAGGAAATTATCGGCGTCTGGAATATCCGCGACCCAGCCGAGCCGGTACAGGTCGGGTTCGTGGGACTCGCAGGCTTTCAGGTACGCCGGCCAGTCGAGACTCTTCAGGCGGACGTTGACGCCGATCTTTTTGAACGTCGACTGAATGTACTGGACATTCTGCTGGTGCATTTCGTTGTTGTTGTACCATAAGCTAAGTTCCGGGAGTCCCCTGCCGTCGGGATAGCCAGCCTCGGCGAGGAGTTGTGCCGCCCTGTCGAGGTCGAAGCCATACCCCTCGATGGTGTCGTCACGCTCCGGCATTCCAGGGGGGAGGATACAGTTTGCCACCACCGCGGCACCCTCATAGAGGTCGTCGACGATACGCTGACGGTCAACCGCCCAGCTCAGTGCCTGCCTGAGGAGCAGGTTGTCTTTGAACGGCGGCCGGGTATGGTTGAATCCGATATACTCGATGCGCAGGAACGGCCAGAATTTGACGGCGTCCGGGTACCGTTTCCTGATGAGCTTAAACTGGCCGGGAGGTAGTTCATTAACCAGGTCGAGTTCTCCGGCGACGAATTTCTGGAATGCAACGCCGACGTCCGGGATGATTTCATAATCCACGCGCTCGAGGCCCACTTCACCGCCGTGATAGTGTTCGTTTGCTTCGAGGCTGATCCGGATGTCGTGCTTCCAGGAGATGAATCGGAACGGTCCCGTGCCGATCGGGGTAAACCTTTCTTCCCCGATACTCTCACGGGCAACTGCCATCGCAGACTCCATGGCGAGGTAGGAGAGAAACGGGGCGAAAGGCTGCGCAAGCCTGAGAATCACCGTATGATCATCCGGCGTTTCCATGCCGTCAAGCTTGGATGCCTTCCCATCGAGCATCTCACTCGCCCCGACGATCGGTTCGAGCACCCATGCGCGCTCGGATATACTTGCGGGTTTGAGGCACCGCTCGAAGCTCCAGCGAAAGTCCGCCGATGTCACCCCGCGGCCGTTATGGAAGGTAATACCGCTTTTCAGATGGAAGGTATACTCAAGACCATCGTCGGATATTTCCCAGTTCTCCGCAAGCCCCGGTATGACCTCGAGCGTTTCGGGATCCTGGTCGACAAGTCCCTCGAACATGCGGAAAACCACGCTTGCCGATGATGTGTCAGTTGTATGAATGGGATCGAGCGTCGGGGGATCGCTCTCCAGACGGTAGCGGAATACTCGCGGTCCTTCTTTGGACCCGGAACCGCAGCCGGTCATGGTAATGAGAGTTAAAAGCAGTGCAATCAGCACTACCGAAAGTACCTGTAATCGTTTCATCATAATTTTCTCCTTGGGTAAAATCTATCTAAAGTTGAAGTAAAAGTCAACAGCAGGTGTGCAATCCAAATGCCGTTTTTTCATGTGCCGAAACTTTTAAACGTCTGATTGTTCGGTTTCTTCGGCGTAGAAAGCCCCGGCGGAACCATCCTGCCCGACGATTATTATTGACATTTCCGATATAGCTTCTCATACTAAAGGCAGGAAATTATACTGATAACCATTCACCGCTGCATTTTATAACCGGAGATGGAACGATGGATCAGCATACAACAAGACGTGCCTTTCTAAAGTGGGCAGCCGCGGGAACAGCTTCATTCATGTGCTCCGGATTCCCTGCCGGTGCCGCGCCGGAGAAGAAGCCGAACTTCGTGTTCATACTCATCGACGATATGGGCTGGACCGATCTGTCGTGTTATGGCAGCACGTTTTACGAGACGCCGAACATCGACCGGCTGGCGAGCCGGGGAATGAAGTTCACCAACGCCTATGCCGCCTGCCCGGTATGTTCACCCACCAGGGCCAGCATCCTGACTGGCAAGTACCCGGCACGCCTCCATCTCACCGACTGGATTACCGGTCATGTCAATCCAACCGCGAAGCTTCGAGTCCCCGATTGGAAGATGTATCTCGATCACAGGGAGGTGACCATCGCGGAGGCCTTGAAGCCGGCCGGCTATGTTTCGGCAAGCATCGGCAAGTGGCACCTCGGCGGCGAGGAGTACTACCCCGAGAAGCAGGGATTCGATGTCAACATCGCCGGCTATAGCGCCGGCCAACCTCCAACGTACTTTTATCCCTATACGGTCGACCGTAAGGGGAATAACCATATCCCGACCATGACTGGCGGTTCGCCGGGTGAATACCTGACCGACCGTCTTACCGATGAGGCGCTGGCGTTCATGGAAGTGAACAGAGACCGTCCCTTCTTTCTCTACCTCACCCACTACGCGGTGCACACGCCCATCGAGGGCAAGAAAGCGTACACGGAGAAATACCGAACCAAGGTCATGCCAGGTCAGGCGCAGGACAATCCGGTCTACGCCTCCATGATTCAGAGTGTCGACGACAGCGTGGGACGCGTCATGGGCAAGCTCGATAAACTCGGAATTGCCGAAAATACCATCATCTTTTTCATGTCGGACAATGGTGGTCTGATCGGCGAGGGCAGGTTTCGGAAGGTAACCTCGA
>CAYWBT010000267.1:0-3863 GCA_964456585.1 uncultured bacterium | reverse complement strand
CGATATACGCCAGCGCGTCTTGAACTGATCCGGCCACCGAGTAGAGTGAGCGGTACCGAGGGTCGATGAAGTGTTCCTCGTATCCCTTCTCCAGTTGGTCGAGCAGACCGGAAAAGAAATTGTCAGTATTGAGAAAGACGACGGGTTTTTTGTGGTAGCCGATCTGTTTCAGGGTGATGATTTCGAGCATTTCTTCGAGGGTACCAAAACCTCCCGCCATACCGATAAACGCGTCGGCATACTTTTCCATGATCGTTTTCCGGTCGCGCATGTCATCGGTGACAATCATTTCGTCGGCATCACAGTACGCGAAACCCATTTCCCTGAGCACCCGTGGAATAACGCCGATAACCTGACCACCCGCATTATGGAGATGGGCCGAGAGAATGCCCATGAGGCCATTATTGCCGCCTCCGTACACCAGGCGCATGCTCCGCGCAGCCATTTCATGCGCCAGCTCGATTGCTGCCTCTGTATACCTCCGGTGAACGTGGTCGCTCGAAGCACAGAATACGCACACGGTAAACGGGTGTTCTCCCGAACCCGAAGTTTCACTGGTCACCGCTCGTCCGTTCAGCATTACGCCCACTTGATAAGCATATGATCCTGGTACCTTGCCTCATCAGGATGAGAAGGAACCACCCGAAGGCTGTATCCCATTCTCCCGCTTTTAACGAATGGCATCGTTCCCTCATAGATATGTTGTGACCCCTTCTTCTGCGTGCACTCCATCGGGAGGGGTTCTGCATCCACGAGTGAATCGCTTGCGTCGACCATACCGGCGTACAGCTCAACCCGCACATCTTCAGGTTCAAGCTTACCGAGGTTCATCACCGCAGTCACCGTAACAAAACCACCAACCTGGTAGGGACCTTTCCCGTCGGCTTCGACTTTCACGATTTTAATACCCTTCCAGTTCTCACTGATTTTCTGCCGCCAGAGTGCAAATGAATGGGCGATCTCGGCATCATCGGCCAGGAATTTGTTATAACGCTCGATCGCCGGCAGATAGCAATCGTTGAAATATTCGAAAACCATACGGTGTGTGTTGAACACCGGAACAAGTTCGTTCATACTGTTCTTCATTTTTTCAATCCACTTCCGCGGGAGCTCCCCCTCGCCGATATCATAGAACAGGGGAACGATCTCATTCTCCAGGACATTATACAACGCATTACTCTCGACCTCGTCCTGATAGTCCGGATCATCATATACTTCTCCCGAACCGATAGCCCAACCGACATCTGGCGTGTAGGCTTCATCCCACCAGCCATCCAGCACACTCAGGTTCAGCGCACCGTTCGCCGCGGCCTTCATACCGCTCGTGCCTGATGCTTCGAGCGGCCGTCGCGGATTATTCAGCCAGACATCAACGCCCTGCACAAGGTAGCGTGCCACATTTATATCATAATCCTCAATAAATACAATATGGTTACGAATATCCGGCCTCCCGGAAAAATGGACAATTTTCCGGATGATTTCCTTGCCCGCATCGTCACGCGGGTGTGCTTTCCCGGCGATGATTAACTGTACCGGCATAGTGGGATGTTTCAGAATTTTTTCCAGCCGCTGAATGTCCCTGAAAATGAGATCCGCCCGCTTGTACGTGGCGAAACGGCGCGCAAAACCTATGGTGAGCGCATGAGTACTCAGGGTTTCGCGGGCATACTTGATTTCCGAGGCGGCGGTCCCACGGCGCTTCATCTGGGCTTCCAGGCGGCGTCTCGCAAACGAAACCAAGCGTTCCCGCCGTATCTCGTGAGTCCGACATATTTCTTCGTCCGGAATATCTTTGACACGTGCCCAGATATCCTCGCTCGCCGGTTCAGTTCTCCAGCGCGGACCGAGATACCGTTCGAACAGGTCCACTATATCGTGCGAAATCCAGCTTGAAACGTGTATGCCGTTCGTTACATGCGAAATGGGAATTTCTTCCACGGTGAATCCGGGCCAGAGATCCTTCCACATCTCTTTCGATACCTTCTTGTGAAGAAGACTGACCGCGTTTGCCTTGTCGGCGCATTTCAGTGCAAGCACCGTCATACAGAACGTTTCCGATGCCGCACCTGGATTGATCCGTCCAAGCCCGAGAAACTCTTCCTTGGTGAGACCGAGCTCCGGGTAGTAGTGTTCAAAATATTTGTTCATTAACTGTGGCGGGAACCGGTCATGTCCCGCAGGAACAGGCGTATGAGTTGTGAATACGTTTCCCGCGCTCGCCAGCGCAAAGGCCTCGGCGAAGGTCAGGCCCTCGCTCTCCATGAGCTCACGGATCCGTTCGAGGGCAAGAAAAGCGGCATGTCCCTCGTTCATGTGGCAAACGGTCGGCCAGATACTCATGGCATGGAGCGCTCGCAGCCCTCCAATCCCGAGTAGAATTTCCTGCTTGAGGCGCATCTCCTCATCTCCACCGTACAACGCAGAGGTGAGTTTCCGGTCTTCGGGTGAATTTTCGGGGATATTCGTATCGAGCAGGTACAGCGGGACACGACCGACCTCTATCTTCCAGACCTTGGCATAGACAGTGCCCAGCGGATATTCTAGCTCGATTTTTAATTCTCCACCATCACTGTCGATGACCGGCAGAACCGGCATATTATAAAAATCGTTGTTGATGTACATCTCCTGCTGCCAGCCATCATTGTTCAGATATTGGCGGAAAAAGCCTTCCTGATAGAGCAAACCGACAGCAACCAGCGGAATACCAAGGTCGCTCGCGCTCTTCAGGTGATCACCGGCGAGGATGCCGAGTCCTCCCGAGTATATGGGGATGCTTTCAGCGAGACCAAATTCAAGGGAGAAATAGGCGATTTTTTTCTCCTCGGTCCTGCCGAATTTCTTCGAGTACCAGCTTGATCCGGTCATATATTTATCATATTGTTCTTTAACACGTTTATAGTGCGCAATTATCCCCTCATCGTTGGCGAGGAATTCGAGACGCTCCTGGGGTATTCGCCCGATAATGCTGACCGGATTATGATAGCACTCTTCCCAGAGACTGCGTTCCAGGCGGAAGAACAGTTTAATTGCCTGTGAGTTCCAGTACCACCCGATATTGTAGGTCAATTCACGAAGCGATTCGAGAGGTTTGGGCAGCGAAGCCCTGACAGTAAAGCTGTTAACAGGTTTCATATTATCTCCCCATACAGATGGATACGTATGTATAATCTTCTATCACGAATACTTATGGACGGGAACCATCACTATTTGCGTTCAAGTACTCACTTATAATATATCGAGAAAAGCCATCATACAAAAAAATAGTTCATCGGGTGAACACAACTACAAAAAGAACGGCTCATGACGAGAACATGCTATTTTATATTTGACTTGAAATGTTTTTATACATATATTAATAAACTTGAATTTTCATGTGGGCCCGTAGCTCAGCCTGGTAGAGCACCGGCCTTTTAAGCCGAGGGCCGAAGGTTCAAATCCTTCCGGGCTCACCACAACATCACCGAGTACGCAGAACAGCGATTTTTATCCTATTCTCTATCGCTCCCCCCAAACATTTCCTATGTTTTTCCGCGTTTCAATACGGGGACACTACGCCAACCCGCTCGCATCCGTTCGATCGACTGCGTTCCCTTACCAATAAATTAATAAGAATCCCGGGGGTGTCCTAATGTATTTTTTCAGGATGGTATGCATACTGATCACCGGTCATCGTACACGTAGTCAACCGGGATGACGGGCAGGGTGCACATTTAAGCATTATTGACCGGAACAAGACACTAGTGATTACATAAAACACTATCCGCTGTATACAAACCAGTACTGCTGGAGTAAGTTTTTATTTCCCGCGACCGTTCAATTGATGAACAGATCTTTCGAGGGAAAGATCGGGTCGTTCGTGAGGT
>CAYWBT010000266.1:0-3874 GCA_964456585.1 uncultured bacterium | reverse complement strand
AGATACGCTGGTTCGGTCATAGCGCTTTTGAGCTGGTTACCGCACAGGGGAAGCAGCTTATAATCGATCATTATACACCTTCCGAAGAGCTGACCTACGATACGATCAGCGAAGCGGCTGATATTGTGACAATCAGCCATGACCATTGGGATCATGCGGGCATCGGGGAGATTCGGGGCACGCCGGAAGTCATACGAGATGTCGCGAGGCGCGAGGTGCATGGAGTTGTAATCGAAGGTTTTCCTTCCTATCACGACAACCAGCATGGCGAGGCGAGAGGTGATAATATCATTTTTCAGGTTCTTGCCGATAATCTGCGGACAGTCCACCTCGGCGATCTGGGAGCGGTTCCCGCCCAGGGTGTCATGGACAGCCTGTATGGCGCCGATATTCTCATGATCCCTGTCGGTGGAGTCTATACCATTGATCCGGTTGTCGCGCATGATATGACCCGCAGGATACAACCCAGGATGGTGATACCGATGCACTATTCGAATCCGAAATGCTCGTTTCTGGCGTACGGGGCTGATGATTTCGCCCGTTATTTTGGGAGTGACGTGGACCGGTGTGCATCCCTTGTTCTCGTACCCGAGGATATCAACCGCGCTCGGGGGACTCGTCTTTGTATCATGGAAAGCATTCGATGAAGATCATACCGTTTGATGAACTTGTCCGCGCAGTGGAAAATCTTGTCATGGAAACAAACTATCACCTTCCACGTGATGTGTACAATGCACTCGTCCTAGCGCGAAGTAGGGAAACCTCTTCGCGGGCATGCACCATTCTCGACCAGATCATTGCCAATGCGGAAATTGCATCGGCTGAACGTCTCCCAATCTGTCAGGACACGGGTGTGGCGGTATTTTTTGCCGATATAGGCGAGGATGTTCGGGTCGACTGTGGTGGTTTTAATGCGGCGGTTCAGGAAGGCACGCGACGGGGGTACCTCCAGGGTGGTCTCAGGATGTCGATGGTGAACGATCCCCTCCAACGTGACAATACCGGTGACAATACACCGGCGATAATCCATACGTCCCTGGTTAGAGGTGAGAACATCACGCTTCGTTTCTGTCCCAAGGGCGGAGGTTGTGAAAACATGAGCAGACTTGCCATGTTAACCCCGGGAGAAGGCTCCGAGGGTGTTATCGACTTTATCAGAGAAACGATCAGGATCGGAGGCGGCAGGCCCTGTCCGCCGCTTATCGTGGGTGTCGGTCTGGGGGGTACCTTCGAGAGCTGTGCGATCGCGGCAAAACGAGCGCTCTTCCGCACCCTCGGCAGCCGGAATAAGCAGCCGCATCTTGCAGAATTGGAAGTAGCGCTGGTTGAGAGGATCAATGAACTTGGCATCGGCCCGATGGGACTTGGCGGGCAAACAACCGTACTGGATGTCTTCGTGGAAGCTGCACCCTGCCACATCGCGAGCCTCCCGGTTGCGGTCAATATCCAGTGTCATGCAGCGCGCCATGGCGAAATTGTGATAGCATAAGGTAATAGGTGTAATATCCTAATTACATATAGTATGATACTTTTTCATATACTAAATCAAAATACTACAATAATAACATCCCATGCGTCACTCTTCGCAAGCGGCACTGTTAAGGATAGCGGGGGAGAATGAAAGTGGGCGAACGAAACATACGGATAACGGCGCCGGTCGACCGAGCGATACTTGCCGAACTGAGGGCAGGTGACACCGTGTCCCTCACCGGTACCATGCTGGTTTTTCGCGACCAGGTACATCGCCGTCTCTGCGAGATGATAACGGACGGATTACCGCTACCCTTTTCGCTCAAAGACCAGGTTGTCTACTACTGTGGTCCCACCCCGGCGCGTCACGGGATGCCGGTCGGTTCCGCTGGCCCCACCACCTCGAGCCGGATGGATCCCTTTACGGAACCGCTCCTCAAGAAGGGGCTCGCAGCCATGATCGGTAAGGGGAACCGCTCGGAGGAGACTGTTGAACAGATTAGAAAACATCATGCGGTCTACCTTCTTGCAACCGGAGGAACCGGTGCGCTCATTGCACAGCGGATTGAGGCGGTGTCGATGCTCGCCTTTCCCGAACTCGGTCCAGAGGCGGCACGGATATTTACGATCAGGGATTTCCCGCTCATTGTCGGTATCGATTCGCACGGGGCCTCGGTTTTTGCATGAAGAAGTATTGCAGCAGCAACGCCATTCCAGAGCGAATACGGGCGTAAAAAGAGGAGAATAACTTGCATTGAATTATACAAAATTGATAGTTATATTGTTAAAGTACAGGGGCTTCAATCATATGATTATCAAAAAAGAATCGATGTGATGCTTGTCACTGCTTTGTCTCGGTGAGCAGCGCTATTCTATAGACGGGAGCACGGATAAAGAGAAAAAAATATCAGAAAGGAAAATTTCCCAATACTGTTTACCTGCCATAACTACTTATCTGGTATAAATAAAATAGTGAGAAAAATGAAAAAAATTCTTGACAGGGGGCGCGTTTTGTGATAATATTAGTCTTACATATATGCTATAAAAAACTGTTGGTTGGATACGGGTTTTCCCTGTCTTCAGTTTTTCAAGCAGATAACTCTTTGAATGACATTAAGTTATGTCGTTGAAGGAATAGTGTTTTATGTATGTTAGTTGGGAGTGTTTATTTACTCAGAGGTTGTTGAGTACTCATTGAAAGGAGGCTTCAATAAGCGAGTGTTGATAGTTTGGAACAAGAAATATCACCAAACAAATTTAAACTGCAAGTATAGGAGGCTTGAATGGCAGAAAAGTAATTTGGTTCCTTCTCGAACTTGTGATGACAATGTTTGTTGTAGCATGTAGTTTTTGTTTCATCTTTTCCCTATCAAAGTTTGAAAGGAGATTGGGAATGAGTAAAAAGATTCTCATGACTTTAATCGTAACAGCATTTATCATGCTGCCGGTATCTGCCTTTGCAGCTGGTACGATATTCAATAGTGGTAATGAAGGCGGCATCCAGGCTGCGATTACTGCGGCTGCTGCGGCTGGTACGGGTAATATTGTCGAGATACCTGGTGGGTCTCATAACGTGGATATCACGGTCGATGTTACCGATCAACTGACCTTCCGGTGCTCGAACGCTGACAGTACCGTTACTTTAACTGGTGCGGCCGTCGATGCCCCTGTGATAACTATCACCGGTGGCGCTGCAGCCGCCAATAAGGCCGTGTTCACGGGCCTGACATTAACGTCGAACTTGAGCAAGACTGCAACAACACCGGTGGTCAAGTTGAACGCTGTGTCCGGTGTCAAGTTCTTCGGCTGTACGTTCGATCCGCTGACTTACTCGAACGAGGCAATCCTGTCTATTGGTCTCATTGGTACCACCAGTGTGACTGGTCTCACGGTCGAGTACAGCACGTTCGATCTCGCCGCGAAGGCGATGTTGACCGGTATTAAGTTTACCACTGCTGCAGTGGTTACGAACGTTAACATCATCGGCAATACGTTCGCCGGTTATTCGTCCGGGAGCGCCGGCCTGAATGCGGTCGCTCAAGGCTCCGCCGCGATGTTGGCCAGCGACGCCCTTAACGAATTCAGCAGCCTGTACTTCGCCGGTAACAGCGTGTCGAAGTGTGTTACACAGGTCAACTACGATGGTGTGGCTAAAGACGCCGTTATCAAGGATATCAAGATCTACGCGAACCTGTTCACGAACTGCAACGGTTTTTTGATGCAGTCCACTGATGGGAGCGATGATTTTGTCGCGCTTGCGAACGGCGATGCCCCGAGTCCAAAAATTGGATTAGGCGGCCAGATCCAAATCAAGGGTAACCACTTCGGATCGGCCACGAGCGAGGGTGACAAGCGCTTTGCGGTCATGCTCTATGGATTCAACGCGTTGGCTTTTACCGAGGCT
>CAYWBT010000265.1:0-3887 GCA_964456585.1 uncultured bacterium | reverse complement strand
GCCGTGAGGTAGCAGGCTTGGTCACGGATCGAAAACCGGTGACCGGTCAGCGGCGTGACATCGCCATGCCCTTTCATTGGTTTCCCGGCTCCCGGGACGCCGGACCGCGACATGAAGCAGTGGATGTTCCTGACATACTCCCCGCGTATCTTGTACCCGTAGTAGTCGAACCCGGCATCGAAACCGTAGATCATGTTCCCCACCTCTTCTCCGAACGCCACGCGCACGGTGCGGAGGTTCGACTCGTCCCTGACGTTCCCCTCGGCAACCGCCATCGTTTTCCAGAAGGTCGGATCGTAGTGACCCTGGTTTTCTCCCTTGGCATCGTGGGCGCCGGTGTTGAAGTTGGTATAGATTTCTGCTGTCTGCACGCGGTAGTCGTTCGCTACGGTCACCTCCGCCTCGACACGATCCACCTTTTCGGTGATGCGCGAGATATCGAACCAGTACAGAGCATATTTGGTGCCGTCGACACGCACCGGCTCGCCGCGGGGATCGATCACCTCGTACGGGGCGAGAGCACGCCCGGTATCGTACAGTTTATTGACATTATCGATGTTGTTGCCCCGGATCACGTCGTTCAAAAACAGGTAGTCCACGTACTTCGGGATATTGTAATCGACATCGTACAGGTTGTGGCCGTAATAATTTTTATTGTAAACTTGACGGTAGTAGGAGTGCTTCCCCGCGGCCATCTCGCCGTACAGCGCGGTGTCCGTTTCACGGGTGATATCGTCGATGAGAACCCACGGCTGTATGTCGTCACGATACTTCCCGTTCACCTTCAGGCGCACGTTGAATATCACGGGGCCGCTGCCGTCCCAAGGCGAGTCGTCGAGGATGCGAACGAGGTAAATGAAAGGTATTCCTTTCTGGTAGTCTAAGATCGTGCCCCGGAAATCGTTGCCCTTCTCCCGCGATGAATTTAACTGATATTGACCGGCAAACGTCGCGCTCACGCTCAGGGCGCCGAACTTCCTGCGGAGCTGTATCCCACGTTTAATAAAATCCAGATCCGAATTGTCGTTCACGAGAACCGCCTCATAATTCTTCGATTGAACATCGGCGCGCATGCCGTTTCCATTCGGCACGCTCATGGTGAGCGGCGTCAAGGTGGTCCGCAGAGTACTGCTACCCACCAGGGAGACCGCCCAGTCGTCGGTGGACTCCTGAACTACCCAGACACCGTCAATCGGACTTCCTTTAACTATATACCCCCCCGGTCCATCAGAAGAACTCATGCCATAATCATCCATATATTCGGCCCAGATCAAACCAAAGCGGGTCATCTTGTCCAGCCGCTCGCCGAATTGGTTGTACGACCACTTCATCCGGCGGTTTTCGAGGAGGTCGTACCGCTCGTATCCCCTGAAACCGTAGTTCTCGTAGCGGTCGTTCATCTCGTAGTAATCGGATCCCCAGCGCCGGTAGACAGTATCATACGGATTGAACCGCCCGAGGAACGTCTGGTTCTGCGCATGGTTGTTCGAGATATTGAGCGCCCGCATCCGTTCATCGGCTGACATCCCGAGCCAGTCGTCGTCGGAGAGCGTACGGAGTTCGTAGATTGTCTGCGCGGAAAGGGCACAGGGATAGGCGAGGATAAAGAGCACGGAAAGGAAGAGTACCGGAGGATGACACATACGAGGGAACAGTTTCATAGTACCCCCACACATCTATGATAATCATATCAGATAATCATATCAAAAGCTTACGCCCCAGTCCCCCGTCATGAAGATGAGCAAAGAGGATACCACCATCCCCGAACGACACCGGCGAGAAGAGGAGATGGGAAACGGTCGCTGTCATTTTCTTTCACATCAATATTATGCTTAATAGTATAGTAATGCATGTTTGACAGTTTGTCAATCTTATTTCCATAAGAGCAAATATTATAGTGGTTTACGTCATTTATTTCGATACTATTGAAACGCCCTACCGCTCCCCCGCCAGCTTTTCCCGGAGGGAGGTGTATCGCTCGCTCACCTGGTCGCTGTTTACCGCGATGGCGAGGGCCTTCGTGTCGCCGACGAGGATCGCCAGCTCGCGGGCACGGGTTACCGCGGTATAGAGGAGGTTGCGTTTCAGCATGATGTAGTGCTGGGTGGTAACCGGCATGACGATGCAGCGGAACTCGCTCCCCTGGCTCTTGTGGACGCTGATCGCGTACGCCGGGACGAGGTCGTCGAGCTCGGAGAAAGCATACTCGACCGGGGTGTCGAACCGGACGGTCATGACCTGTTTGTCGGTATCGATGCCGGAAATCTGCCCGATGTCGCCGTTGAAGACGAGCTTGTCGTAGTTGTTACGCACCTGCATGACCTTGTCGCCCCGGCGGAACACCCAGTCGCCCTTGCGGAGTTCGGGAAGCCGGGCGTTGAAGGGGTTGATGCACTCCTGCACGAGCGCGTTGAGGTTCGCCACGCCGGTTTCGCCCTTGTGCATGGGGGAGATCACCTGTATGTCGGCGACCGGGTCGAATCCGTACCGCGCGGGGAGCCGCCGGGACACCGTGTCGACGATCAGGGCGGAAATCCGGGCGGGATCGCGCTCGCGGATGAAAAAGAAATTGCCGTCCCCGTCGTTGTCGGTGCGCGGCATCTTGCCCCTGTTGATCCGGTGGGCGCTCTCGATGATGCGGGATTCCGCCGCCTGACGGAACACCTCATTCAGCCTGATCGTGGGCACCGTGCCGGAATCGATGATGTCGCGAAGAACGTTCCCCGCGCCGATCGAGGGAAGCTGATCCACATCTCCGACGATGATGAGCGTGGTGTAGTCGGTCACCGCCCCGAGGACGTCGGCCATGAGCTTCGTATCGACCATGGAGGCTTCGTCGATGATCACCACGTGAGTGCCGAGGGGATTGCCGCTGTTCTTGGAAAACGCCCCCGTATGCGGATTGTATTCGAGGAGGCGGTGAATGGTCTTCGCTTCCTGGCCGGTCGCCTCGGAGAGGCGTTTTGCGGCGCGTCCGGTCGGCGCACTGAGCATGACCGAGAGCCGCAGCTTGCGCAGGATTTCAATGATACCGAGCACCGTGGTCGTCTTACCGGTACCGGGGCCGCCGGTGAGCACGAGCATATTGGAGACGGCCGACTGAACGATCGCTTCCCGCTGCAGGGGTGCAAACGTGATACCGCGCCGTGCCTCGATCTCCCCGAAAAGCTTCCGGATGTCCGATTGCGGGACATCGTGGCCGATACGCGGCGTGGCGGCGATCCGCCTGATACGCTCCGCGAGGATATTCTCCAGGGTGTGCATATCCGCCCGGTACACTCGCTCCGTATCGGCGACTATCTCCCCGCGCTTCTTAAGGCTCTCCATCATGTCGAGCACAAGGGCGGTGTCGAGGTCGAGCATTTGAGCCGCAGTCTCGACAAGCTCGCCGAAGGGTGTATATACGTGGCCGTTATCGATAAACGTGTCGAGACAGAACATGATGCCGGCCCGCACCCGGTCAGGTGCGTCTTGCGCGATGCCGAGCCTGGTCGCCACCTGGTCGGCCTTGATAAAACCGATGCCCCGTATGTCCTTGATGAGACGGTAGGGATTTCGCCGCATCTTGTCGATGGTTTCGGTCTGGTACCGGTCGTATATCTTCGAGGCATAGGCGGGTGAAATATCGTGGGACTGGAGAAAAATGATAACATCGCTGATTGCCCGGTGCCGCGCCCAGCCCTCCTTGACCGCCTTGATCTTTGTGCGGTTGATGCCCGTCACTTCTTTAAGCCGGTCGGGTTCCTCGTCGAGAACCCGGATGGTGTCCTTCCCGAAGGTATCCACGATGCGCTCTGCGAATACCGGTCCGATACCCTTGATGAACTTCGAGGCGAGAAACCGTTTGATGCCCTCGAGCGTGGAGGGAACGACCGATTCATAGTGAT
>CAYWBT010000264.1:0-3930 GCA_964456585.1 uncultured bacterium | reverse complement strand
GGATACGCGGAAAATATCGTCGCGTAAGATTCCGATCATGCGTCGGTCAATTGGTTTTATATTTCAGGATTACAAGCTTCTGAAAGAAAAAACCGCCTATGAGAACGTCGCCTTTGCCCTCGAGGTGACGGGAGCGAAGCGGAAAATTGTCAAACAACGGGCGCTCCATGCACTCAATACTGTCGGCATGGCGCACCGGCTCGGACACTACCCACGCGATCTATCGGGCGGGGAGTGTCAACGAGTTGCAATTGCCCGGGCGATTGTACTCGAACCGTTCATTCTCCTGGCTGATGAGCCGACCGGCAATCTCGACGCGGAAAATTCATGGGCGATTCTCGAACTCCTGCAAAAAATTAATCACTCAGGTACCGCGGTGCTCATGGCAACTCACGTTGGGGAGTTTTCAGATGTAGGGATTTCACGGGTGATCGAAATAAAGTGGGGGAGGGTACGGTAATTTGCATGCTGTTCGGGAAGCGATCCGGGGAATGTGGCGCACGCGCTACATGGCGGTAGTTTCGATTTTAACGATCACGATTGCCCTTGTGTTGTTGGGGATTGTCGGGATTGTTACGATCGTTGCAAACGGACTTGTATCAAAGGTACAAAAAAGCGAAGAGGTTATCGTCTACTTTAAGGACGATATGACGGATGGCAACATACTGGCACTCGATCAAACCATTGCCTCCATGCGGGAGGTGGAATCGACACGGATTATCAGCAAGGAAGAAGCAGCGAGGGAATTTAAGGAGATGTTTGGCAGCGATCTTCTTGCCGCCCTTGAAGAGAATCCCCTGCCGCGTTCGATTCTCGTGGTCATGGCGGAAGGATATCGATCCACACCGTACATGGATACCCTCTCACAACGAATTTCAATGGTTCAGGGAGTGGACTCTGTCGAGTACGGGCGTGAATGGATGTCAAAAGTGGATATCTATTTCCTCGTATTCATGATCGTGGAATCAATTATTATTGCGCTTATTCTTACTGCGGGTATCCTCATAATCTCGAATACCATTACCCTGACACTCCTGGCACGGCGGGAAGCCATAGAAATAATGCGTCTCGTGGGAGCAACCGAACGCTTTATCAGACGTCCATATTACATAGAGGGATTTCTCCAGGGGATCATTTCCGGCATGAGTGCCTTCCTGATATTTCTCGGAATCTACCTGTGGGCGTCTTATGCGGTTCCGGATCTCGATGTCTACTTGTATTTATTCAGGATACAGCGCATTCAGACGGTCACCTTCCCTTGGATACTCGGCACGATTATCCCGGTCGGTGGTTTCCTGGGCCTGCTCGGGAGCTACGTGGCGGTACGGAGGGCTTTATAGATGATGAATTACATGTCTGTCCGTCATGCTGCCGTTCTTGTGCTTATGTTACTAATAACACATGCAGTTATCTCAAGCGGTGACGATATAGAGGAGCGGATAAAACGTTTAAACAACGAAATAGAAAAAACGCAGAAAGAGCTTGAAAAAAGCGAGCAGGCGCTTAAAAAACTCAAGTCCAGCGAGCAGAAGGTCAAGGCAGAGCTCGAGCATAATGACCGGAAGATCGAGGTAATCAGCCAGAATCTCGAAAAAATAAGAAATGCCGAACAATCCATCCAGCAGGATATTAACCAGCACCAGAAACAGTATGACCTCTCGAAAAACCAGCTTGAAGGCCGTTCCGACCGGTATGCGCGACGGCTGCGTGCTATGTACAAGCGCCAGAAGGTCTCGCCGGCCAACATGTTTTTTTCCGCGGGTTCAGCTTCCCTGATAATGCGTGGTTTCAAGATGATGTCGGTTGTTGCCGCAGCGGATGTCATGGTATTACATGAGATAACCGGCAAGCTCAAGGACCTGGATGACGCAATGAAGAAGCTGCAGGTTGCCCTGAAGGCAAAAACCTCTCTCGTAAAAAAGCGGGAGGATCAGAAGTCATGGCTTGACAGAACCAATATAAGCAAGCGTAAGATCCTTGGGGATATGCATCATGACGAAGAATTGCTGGTTGAGCGGAAGAGAAAATACGAAACAGACCTCGAACACTCTCGTGCCGAACTTGATAAAGCTATCCGTGAGCTGGAAACGAAACGGGTCAAAGTACCGCTGCCATCCGCCCTTAAGGGGTATGATTTTGCCGCCCACAAGGGTAACCTTCCCTGGCCTGTTGACGGGAAAGTGGTCAGCCATTTCGGAAAGGTGATCGATGCCAGTACGAAAACCGCAACAAAAAACCGCGGCATAGAAATAGAAACGAAACAAAGTACTCCGGTCTCATCCATCGGCCGTGGAAGGGTGGAGATGACCCAATTTTTCAGGGGTTACGGCAACTTTGTGGTGATATTTCATCCACCACACTACTACACGGTGTACGGTCACCTTTCCGACATACTTGTGAACAAGGGAGATATTATACTGGAAGGCAGCGTAATCGGTCTTTCCGGCAGCACCGGTTTGCTGGACAATAGTTCCTGCAGGCTTGTATTTGAGATTCTGCTAGCCGATCAGCCCCAGAATCCCCTTAACTGGCTCAAAAAAGACACGAGACGTGCCGCTCAATGAGCTCGCCTCGGAGAGGTGTCAAAGTGTCACGCATAGACCTGGTTTATTTCCGGGAGAGATGCTCATTGATAGCTTTGTTTGCGAGACCGTCAGCGACTGTATTCTCACCGCGTAAAACATGAACAATCTCGTATGAGTCGAAAGATCCGAGAAGCTTTTGTACCGTGCGGTAGAGCGGTTGCAGTCCCCGGTTTTTGACACGGTAGAGACCGTTGAGCTGCCGTACCATCAGTTCGGAATCCGAAAACATCACGACACGCGTTGCCCCGAGGGATTTCATCCGTTTCAGCGCTTCTATGCAGGCGGTGTATTCGGCGATGTTGTTCGTCGTCTCACCGATGTACCCGTAGTTTTCTTCCAGGACAATGCCGTCTTTCTCCACTGTGAAACCATAAGCGGCTGGTCCTGGATTTCCCTTTGAAGCACCGTCAGTACGCGCTGTCAGCGTCATGGAATTACTCATTATCCGAATCCCAGACGAGGATGCGGCCACAGTTTTCGCAGAAAATGGCCTTGTCGCTGCGGCGGACTTCGAGGACCTTTTGGGGGGGTAGCTGTTTGAAGCATCCCCTGCAGGAGTGTTTGATGGGATCGACTACCGCAACGGCCCGGTTGCTCCTTCCTTTTCTCAGTCTGGTATAGACCTTCAGAATTTTGCTGTCGATATCCTTGAGTATGATATTGCGCTGATGCTCAAGTTTCCGAATGTCGGATTCAATCGAGTTGAATTTATCCTGGATTTCAGCAATCTTTCCTATATTTGTCTTTTTGGTTGCTTTCCGTTTTTTTTCGAGTTCCTTGCTTTCCGGTACAAGCTTGTCGATCTCTGTCATGAGTTCGAGGTCTTCGGTTTCCAGGTTATCGATTCGCCCGCGTGCGGATTCAATTTCACTTTGAACAGCGTTATATTCCTTGTTCGTCTTTGTATCGAGAAGCCGCTTTTCCTTGAACTCGAGAATTTCGCGCTCAGCCTTGATTTCATCTTCGATGTTTCGCCGGTTCTTTTCTTTTTCGACGCGGCTGGTTTTTACCGTTTCCAGTGTCTGTTTGAGGTCTTCTATTTCCTGTTTGAGATTTTCTATCTCATGAGGATATTCCTTTTTGTTTCGGCTCAGTTGATCAATCTCAAGGTCAATATTCTGGGTATTCAGAAGTTTACGCAGATCTTCTTTCATTTGTTTCCTCCGTACTTTTTCTATGGGTTATTACTATTGTTCTTTCCATTCGTATGCAACCGGACGATCTGATCCGGGATCGATCAGTATCTCAAGGGAACCTGCAAGCGATGATGTTTCGAGCTTCTTTTTGATTGCCTCGAGAACGGGAAGCTCAGTCGCCCGGTGGGTCGCATCGATCAGCACAAGGT
>CAYWBT010000263.1:0-3966 GCA_964456585.1 uncultured bacterium | reverse complement strand
TTTCCGATCTGGGGCATCCGCCCGCTCCTGTCGGCATACTTCTTGAGAAATCTCGGCGCCGCTTCGTTTATGGTGTCGATCAGTTGACGTTCCAGAATCGCCCAGGCAGGAGGCTCGGCGTTTTCGGTCGCGGTAATGGTCACTATGCCCGGAACCGAAAGCTGTCCAAGCTCAGGAGGCTCAGCGGAGAGATCGCATTCAAAAACGAGAAACAAGAGACAAGCAGTGAAAAATACCATGTATCTGATCCCCAATACAAATCTAAAAAGATCTTTTAATCGTGCGCAAAAAAATGAACCATCCCCGGACAATTCCCTCATAGCTGGGGGATCGTCCCGTTACTTTTTCTGCCACGGAAACGCGTAGGTGGGCGTATTGACAAACCGTTTCATGCCGATGTCAAGTTTGATTGTCGTGGACGGCGGCAGTTCCACTGCAACGTACGAGTTGTCAACCGGCACCGTTTTTTCCGTGCTGATGGTTTTATCGCCTTCGCCGGTTCGCTGCTCATCGAAGTGAATCGTGGTAAAAACATGCTCACGGTACGCCCCAGCCTGAACGATGAGACGGCGGGAATTGACAGCGCTCGTGTTAACGAGCTGGACCACCGCGCGATCAGCCTCGAGCTTGGTTACGAGTGCGGCGATATCCTTTGGGAGCCCGGGGCGCCCACAATCGATATCGAAGTATCGGAGGCGTGCCCGAAGAAGTCCGCCGTTGAAGTTGCTGAACGGCGCACCCATGGTCATCTGGGAAAGCCCGGTGGTCGCCACTGGATTCTGCGCAAGAAGCGTCTGGCTTCGCCAGGAGTGCTGCCAGGAAGGATCCTTGAGCCTCCGGATGTTACGGCTCACGTATTCAATTTCTGCATCGAGTATCTTTCGGGGCCAGTCCGGATTCATGCCGCCGAGGAAGCCGAGATGCGCGGCCTCGTTGAGGCGTTGTTTGTTGCCCTCGAGATCGTTGTACACCATGTTCCAGTCAAAGAGCGTACCGTCCGAGCGCCACTCCTCCTCGCCCGGTTTCGGCGGATCGGGCGACTCGGCAAATCCATAGGCATAGGGATTGTTTTTCGTTCCCTTGCGGACGCGCTCGATGCGAGCCCAGTCTCCCGGATCCATCGATGCCCGCCAGAGGTGACCGAGAATATACGGTTCGAACGGACGATAGTCGAACCACCCATCCGGACCCATTTTGTACGGGACAAGGAGGTTGCCGTTCTTATCGGTTTTCGCCATGTTGAGCAACAAATCAACCTGTGATCGGAGGAAATCGAGATACTTGGGATCTCCGCTGATGATATACGAACACTCGGACGCGGTAATCAGGGATTTGTAAATCATCTCGACCGAATACCTCCCGGTCCAGCCGAAAAAGCCGCCCCACCACTGGCCGTCCCTCTTCTCTCCGATAATGCCGTTCAGTCCAATGTTGTCAGGTATGATACCGTTGTTCTCACGTGTCCGCTCTATCCAGGCATCGACATACTCGAGCACCCACTTCCGGTACTTTTCGTCCCCGGTGAGAATAAAGGCATGGGAAACGAGGCCGGTGATCGCCAGATTCATGGGGACATCACCCGAGATGACAACATCGTTGTAGATGTTCTGAATTTCCTCTATTCGCCGGGGATTTTCATTCCAGCCCGGTTCGAGCTCCTTGACAACCGGGTAGATGCTTGCATGTCCGTACAAGAGAACGTAGACGCATTCTCCTTCGAACACCGGTCCGGCGCTCCCGGTGTGTGGTGAGCGGATGATCTTGTGAACCGGGTCGAAGTTCGGTGCTTCCGGATCTTCATTCAGGTAGAATCCTGCAAAGCGGCGCGCCCGGTCAATGTTCTCCGGGATAGTCGGATCGGCAAGCCCGAAGTACTGAAAGCCCACGTATCCTTCGCTCAGGTGAAGCATATCGTAGTGCTTGACCATCTCGTTGCGCACACTCTTCGAACCCTGGTACGTCCACTGGCGTGTGATGGCATTGAATTGTCGAAGTCCCCATTCGAGAAAGGCATCGTCCCCTCCGATCGCATAGAACAGCGGCCAGTTGATGAAGCACTCGTAGTCGTCATCAAGCTTGCCGTGCGCTCGCATGGTCCCGCCGGGATAGGTGTACTTTTCGAGGAAGATCGGTGCCGCCTCGTTAATGGTCTGTATCAAGCGGCGCTGCTTAACCGCCCAGTCAGGCGGTGCCTTTGTGACCGACGCAGTAACAGTCACCAGGCCGGGAATGTCCACCGCCACGGTCGTCTGCGGTTCCGCGAAAAGTACGCCTTCCACTGCAAGCACGAGTAAGAGGATTGCCAGTTGCACCATGATGCGCTCCTGTAGTAAGGTTTAAAGAGTACATGACTATTATTCAGACAATGTTGTTCGGTACTGGTCCTTCATGAGTCCTATCTTTTCGATGGGTATCCGCTTGAATCCTAGTTTCCACGCCGGGGAATCATCCCTGAGGCGAAAGTCTTCGTTCGCAGCATCGACAAATCCCGGATCGGAATCAATAATCAGGTTCCCCGCAAGTTTTTCCCTGATCTTCCGGTCACCAGAGGGATAGACAAGCACATCATCCCTGAAACGGCTGGAATCCGATGGATCAGCCTCTATATCGAGCCGCATCTTGACCAAGACCGGATCGGCGATCAGGTTGTCCTTCATCTCGAGGATGGTCGGTTCGAGCGTATCGTCAACCTCGAGCCACCAGCCGCCGTACGAGATGTTTCTGAGGACCCGGTTGTCGATTGGCATTGCCGGATTATCGTTGAAGTACCCGAGCAGTTCCGGATAACGCTCGCTGTACGGTGGTTCGTTGTACCGTTTCTCATACATCTCGGGAAACCGGTAGGTGATATTTTTCTTGGCCCAGCTCAAACCGCGGGCGTCTATGTGCACCGCGGGATCACCCTCGATCATGATGTTATTCTCGATGATATTGTCTCGTCCGCCGCCAATGAACGCCGCACGTCCCACCCGGTAAAAGATGTTGCCGTACACCGTAATCCCGCAAGTAAAATCGTCAAGGTATACACCGACAGCGCCGGCTTTCCCCGGCCCCAGGATGTGATGGAAGTAGTTGTACCGCACGACATTGCCGCGCTCGGTCACGATGCCATCGAATCGGATCGCGCCCACATCGCCCGTCTGGAGGGCAAGGTGGTGCAGCTCGTTATACTCGATGACATGGTCGTTGCCAAACGGCACGATACCCGTGTGGGGTGCATCGTGAATGTGGTTGTGTGCGAGCCGGTTCCCGACACCCTCCATCCTGATTGCCGCCTGGTAGGTTTGGGTCCACCTGCTGTAGTGATGAATGTGGTTGTTCACGGCGAAGTTCCCGGCCGGGGTGAGGGTCGCGCGGTCGCCGCCCTTGAGAACGATTCCACCCATGGCCACCTCATAGATATCGCACCCGGTGATGCCGTTGTTCGTCCCGCTCTCGATACGTACGGCGTCACGGCCAAGATTGCGGAATGTGCAACCGGCGATAAGGTTGTTGGTGCCGCCGGTAAGAACGACACCGTGCCCCCGCGAGCATTCGACATTTATCTCCCTCAAGGTGACATACTCGGTATCCTGGAGCGTCACGAGCGGCTCTTCCAGCACGGATACGAATACCCTGCCTGTCTCGATCGCTGCGGGAGGCCAGAAATACAGGATGCCGGAGGTTCTGTCCAGATACCACTCACCGGGCGTGTCGAGTTCTTCGAGAATATTGAGGGCGTAGTACCGCTGCCCTTTATGGTAGCCGAAGCGCGGATGCGGTTCGCGCGGGTACATTTCACTGCGGCGGGTATCGATCGAACTGACCCTGATGAACGTATCCTGCCAGTCCCACGCAAAGTACCCGTGCAACACAATCTCGTCGACGCGCGACCACCCTTTGGGCCGGTCGCCTTCGTAGGTAAACCTGCCATAGTGCCGCCCGACATACAGTCCGAATCGCTTGTGCGGCTTCGTGCCTTCATAC
>CAYWBT010000262.1:0-3971 GCA_964456585.1 uncultured bacterium | reverse complement strand
GCACCGGTCACCGTGCCCGAAATGGTATGGGTTTCCTGAACAATTTCAGTGGCGGTGAAGTCCTGCGCCTGATTTGCGGCCACATTACCAAATGTCCGGTTGACCGGGTTAAAGGTATAGCCGCTCTTTGTCGGGATTATTGTGTACGTTCCCCCCCCATTGACGGCAAATGAATAACTACCGCCATCGTTCACGATCTGGCTGCCCGAGTCATCGCCGCTCAGCATTATCGTAACTCCATCGGCACCGGTCACCGTGCCCGAAATTGTGTAGGTAACTGTTCCCGGGGAATAGGAAGCGGTGAAGTTTGCGGTAATATCTGTCGTAACATCAGTGAATGTCTGGCTCTCAGGAGTAATGGTATAATCAGGTTTTGTTGAAATTATCGTGTAAGAACCCCCTTCACGTACCGTGAAAGAAAAGCTTCCATCGCCACCGGCAACCTGACTATCCGACATGTCACCACTCAAAGTCACCGTCGCACCATCACCAGCGGCTATTACTCCGGAAATCGTATATGTTTCCATGACGCGTACGGAATCGATTGCACTCCATGCACTTGCGACATTATAGATATTGGAAGACTGAACCCGGTAATAATATGTCCCGGAAGCTTTCCCGGAAAGGACCTGGTGTAATTCTGCTCCGGAATAGACGGTTACTGCGCCGGCAAATACCTCATTACTGGCTTCCTGGAGTTCATAGATCGTAGCATTGGGCGCCTGTGTCCAAGAAATGGTATAATTACCGTCCGGACTGGGATTTGGGGAGATTTCTCCAATTTCGGAAAGGTACGAGTCAGTCCACCCGGTAATAACCGCCGAGGTGGTTTTGCCCGCTTGTACATCCACATCATCATCAATACCGAGATATCCCACGGTGCCGTTTATTCTTCCTATACACAGAACCTTGAGGTTGTTCTGCACTTCAACCTCTATCGAGACATTAAAAGCACCGTCCGAGGGGGTAAAAGTTTTGCTGGTCAGAACAGCGTTATCGCTCTTCAGCACCCGAACCTCAAGCTGGGAAAGCGCGGCAGGTTTCGCCGTTTTTCCCGAGCCGCGCGAAGAATCAGGGAGAATTTTCCCCGATCCCTCCTTGCTTTCAAGTACAATCTTTATTAAGCCTTTTGTCGTTGGCTTTAACGGGGAATGATCCTTCTCACATGCAACAACAAGAAACAGAACAAAGAAGATGAGGAGAACGTTTTTCATAGCTATTCCTTCACTCAGTGGGATCGGGTAAGGTGAAAATTATACTTCCGGTGGTCGGTGTTTTCTCTCCCTTCCCACCTGATGATCCGAGAATCGCGGCAACAACACCGCCCGCAACTAAAGTTCCTCCAAGTATATAATACATTCTTTTGGATTTCTTTTGCTTCTGACCGTACATGAGTTCGGTGACAACGGTTGGTATACCTTCCTTGAGAAGATTGTCACGTTCTCCGGTAAACAGGTAATCTGCAACCGATTCTGTCTTCCCTGTCTCAACATCAACCAGACGGGCTGAAATGGTATAGGTTTGTCCAACCAGACCGACAGAACCAATGAGGATTCTCTCCACATTGAGCATTTTTCCAAATTCAATAGCACATGAAACGTCGGTGCAGCCGGTGTTTTGCACATCGAACTCCTCGAAGATCTTGTCCATTTGACCGCGTTCGACAACGGTATAGGTAATTTTCGTCTGTTTGACATACGCAGGAGAGGTAATCAACCGGGCCACCTGTCCGCGCAAATAATCGGTAAGAGATGCGGCTTCTGACAATGATATCCCGTTCGCCGTCAGATCAAGTACTGCAAGGTTGTATACTTCATTTTCCTGAGCCCATACCACGTTAGGAGGGAAAATCCCGGTTAACGAAATTGAGAAAATGAGATAACCAGCCAGGATTATTTTAAACATGAGCTTCTCCTGATAAGGAATGATCAGAAATGGTAGGTAAATAGCCTATTTTGCTATTTAATACAGCAATGTACATCATAATATACATTCTTCCTGTATATTTATATATAATACTTTCTGATACAAAAAAAAAACACTTTTCTTCGTATTCATGTGCAAATACAGTAGTATATTTCTCTTCGTGGAACTGTCTGGTTTGATCCACGTACTGTTCGTCATCAAAATTTCTTGATAATCATGGGGCATGGGAGGAAGATTTATTTTCAGGCTCTCGATTTATTACCGCAACTCCCCCTCCACATCGGTACCTTCCGGCTGCTCATCGATTTCGGACAGCACCGTTTGAAAAAGGGCGTATAAAAGAAGCCGCTTATGTACCTAAGCGAGTGATTATAATTGCTCTTGTTATGTTCGACCCGGATATTCGTATCTCTTCGTCCTTTTTGAGCCGGTCGACAGTCGCCGGTAACGCGGCACTGAACCGAACAATAGCGGACGTTTACAGTACCCAGGACAGCTTGCAGAAGAACGCTTTCAGGTCGTCGCTGGCGCGGTTGGTGAAACGGACGCTTCCCTCCTGGTAGGCAAGCTGGATCGATCCGAATGGCGGCAGGAAACGCCAGACGAAGAGCACCTGTACGTTCTTACGAAGAAGGTCGTAGTCGAATGGCTCCACATCGCCATACATACTGTACTTGGTCTGGTAAAAGAGCTTACAGTACATATCGGGATTAAGGTAGTATGTCGAGCGGATATAGTGAATCCAGCTGTTGTTTTCACGATCCCCGGGACGGAACCAATGGCGTAACAGGTTGTACTCGATATCCCAACCCTTCAGGATTTTCACATCGACGCCTCCCTCAAGCTTGTCGAAGTCACGACCGAAGTTTTTTCCGAAGGTATAGTTGATGCGGGTTATGGTACCCTTCTTAGAATCGTACGCGACCTCATTGGTCACCTGGGTATTCCGAAAGTCCTTCTCGTAGCGGATGAACTCTTCCTCGTGCTTCACCGAGTACTCCCATTTCTTTAGAAACCTGATGGTGAAACTGTTCTGATCATCCCAGCTCCGCAACGTGCCTTTCTGGCTGTAATAGCGTTTGTAGTTGACTTCGGCAATGAGTTCATCAATACCATGACGGTTGATCCATATATGGCGCGTGTAGTTGGTGTCAAACTCACGGCGATCGTCATCGCGGACGAAACCCACCGGATTCATATTCTCCATGACTCCTTCCCCGTAGTGAGAGTATCTGAGATGAAAGTGGGTGAACGGGGAATCATATGCCGGCTTGACAAAACCTGCCCAGGTTCCCCGGTGTTTCTCGCCCCACGTCTTGATCACTTGGGAGGTCATGCCCACAACATCGTTGAAAAACAGGGTTGTAGCGATTCCCAGAGAGCCGCTGTTCTCTTCACGATAGGTGCGGTTCGCACCGATGAGTCCCACGTTTGATCCATTGGCCGTCTCCCTGGTCACCCGGAATACCGTATAGAGGGCGTCCTCTCCGGACGGTACCGTTTCTCCAGCAGTCGCGGGATCAGACTGGGTCACCAGTGAGTTTATTTTCCATGATCCTATCTTTCCGTTGACTTTGGTGCCCCAGGGAATCTCGCCGATCCGGCGGGAGTAAAACTGTTCAATACGAGTGCTGTAATTTTCCGCGCCCTCCAAAAAAAACGGCCGCTTTTCGGGGTAGGAAAGTTCGAACCTAGTGAGGTTCACCTGCTCAACATCCGCCTCGACCGTGGCAAAATCCGGGTTGAGCGTCCCTTCGACTCCGATGTTGCTTGAGACGTTGTAGCGGAGATCAACTCCGTATTCATTGCCGAACGTACGACCTTTCGCTGCCTGTACCTGTGTATAGGGAATGATCGTGTAGCGCTTTATCGACGCTCGCTTGAGATCGAGCCCGGTCAGAATGCCGAATGTCGATACCCGGTCGGGACTGACCAGACCGCTGGTCCAGAAGCTTCGCTCCCGGTTACGGGCGATGCGGCGTTCCACCGTGAATCCCCAGACCGTGGCCTTTGCATCGTACTTGAGTGTATCGAACGGGATGGCT
>CAYWBT010000261.1:0-3973 GCA_964456585.1 uncultured bacterium | reverse complement strand
AATACCTTTGGCGGGAATCCCCAGAAACTCGGGAAATACGGCATGGAAGACCGGCTCGAAGAATTGAACGAGGCTGGTGTCCACCGCTCGATCGAGGCCTCGGGAGGCCGCGCGCTTGTCTTGGGCTCGATCGGCCCGACCGGCGAGTTTCTCGCACCTCTCGGTAAATTGACCGAGGGAGACATGATAGCATCTTTCGCGCGACAGGCTAAAGCGCTGATACAGGCAGGCGCAGATGCCATGTTGATTGAATCGATGTTCGATCTCGGCGAGATGATATGCGCGCTCAGGGCGGTGCAGGAGACCACCGACCGGGAAGTCGTCTGCACCATGACCTTCGACCGGGTGCAAACCGGCTATGCCACCATGATGGGCATCACTCCCGAACAGGCGGCGGCCGAACTGGAAGCACGGGGAGCAACTGTTGTCGGTGCAAACTGCGGCTCTGGCATTGAAGACATGATCGGGATCGCGCGGGCGATGCGTCCCGCCACCGGCCTGCCCCTGTGGTTCAAGCCAAACGCCGGTATTCCTGAACTCGTTGCGGGGAAAACCGTGTACAATGAAACGCCGGAAGTTACCGCGTCGTTCATACCGGTACTCATCGAAGCAGGGGCAACCTTCGTGGGCGGCTGCTGCGGGACGACACCGGCGCACATACGGAAGATACGTGAGGTGATCGATATTTTATAAACACTGTCGTGCCGGGGATAATGGACGGTCGGCACATTACACACACTGGTTCTCAACGACATGTATTCATTTAACTTCTCATGTACCGGCGGCGTAAACGCGGTAATCACGGTTCATGTAAGTATGCTGACATCACATCAAATTTTCCCATGAGAGGTACCATGACACCACGAGAACGGCTGTTGGCGGTAGTGGGTGGAAAACCTGTAGACAGGACACCGGTTTCCCTCTACGAGATCGATGGTTACGGTAACTTGTACTGTCCTGATCACCCGAGTTATGACCGAATTAGAAAAGAAGCGCGCGACCGTCTCGACAACATGGTCATGTTCAATCCCATAGTGCCGGGTCCGTTGGGATTTCTCTATACCGGCGGCGGCGAAGACCGTGTTGCGACGCTCACCCGGAGGGAAGGATCTGTCGAGATTACCACCACGACCATTGAAACGCCTCGCGGCCCCCTCCGGATGCAAACGAGGCGCGATCCCGAAACCTATACAATCTGGACTACCGAATATCTCCTTAAGAGCGAGGATGATATCGATCGCCTGCTCTCCTTGCCCTATGAGAGAACCGCGGCCTCGATGGATGGATTCGATGACATGAAACGAAGTCTCGGCGATCGCGGTATCATGCTGGTTGACCTCTGCGATCCCATAGCCATGTTCATTTACTACATGGAATTCGAGCAGTATATCTACCTCATGTCGCTGAACAGGAGCAAGTTCCGGGCTGCGCTCGATTTCTTCGCCGAACGGTTGTACGATTTCCTCGATTCGGTGCTCGAACAGGGAGGCGGCCCCCTGTTTCGCATCATCGGGCCGGAAGCCTGTACGCCGCCGTATATGCCCCCGGAATCATTCCGCGAATTTGTGGTCAACTACGACCGTCCTCTGATAGAACGGATACAGGCGGCGGGTTGTTTCGCCCGCATCCATTGTCATGGAAAAATCGCCCAGGTGGCGGATCTGATTCTCGAGATGGGACCGGATGCGCTCGATCCTGTCGAGGCACCGCCGGGCGGCGACATCACCCTCGAGGAAGCGAAGGAAAAACTGGGGCACGATATCTGTCTCATGTGCAATATCCAGGAATCGCTCTTCGAGCTCCATACGCCGGATGAGGTGAGGGATGAGGTACAACGGGTACTCGAAATCGGCAAAAAGGGGGGACGTTTTGTCCTCATGCCGACAGCGACCCCGATAACCGTTCCCCTGCCGCAGAAAGTCGAGGAAAACCTGTTCGCGTTTGTGGAAACGGGACTGGCGTATGGATAAACCAGTCGACGATCCATGTCACCCGCTTCGCACGTCGATTCTTATGTAATATCACAAGGGAGAAACATGGCACGAAGATCGAGTAAAAAATCCGCTCAGGAAAAATCCATGACCGGAAAGCCGCCGTTTCTGACCGGACGACCGCACCTGCAGTCGCTGACAGTGACCGGAATATATTTTATCCTCGCCTCGATGCTGACCTTTCCTCTTATCTTCCGGATGGGATCGTCCATTTACGGCCCGTACGACCACATATCGACCGACCTGTTCGCCAATATCAACGTTTACTTCTGGTGGCTGAAAGAGGCGCTGTTTCACCTGAAATCGTCGCCATTCACCAATCCGTTGATCGCCGCGCCGTTCTCCACAAAGCTAGCGTTCGTGAACCTGACCGGTTTTTTCCACCTGCCGATCACTCTCGTCTTCGGTCCAATATTCAGCCGTAATGTCGCGATCCTGTTTAACCTGATCGTTTCCGGTCTCGGTATGTTTTTCCTCGTTCGGTACATCACCAAAAGCGCGGGTGCCGGTTTTATCGCCGGTATCGTCTTCGCCTTCTGCCCGAACATGCTGGTACGCTCGTACACAACATACGATTCCACCCAGGTGCAGTGGATACCGCTCTATACCTTATATATCATCAAGTTCATCGAGAAGAGGACCTGGAGAAACAGTATCCTCGCGGGTGTCTTTCTCGTCTGCCACATCCTGGTGTCGTTCCCCTACTACCTTGTATACCTGCCGGTTCACACGCTCGTACTGCTCATCAGCTATTCAGTGTGGCACATCCGGTTCGAGCGGATCGGGATCGCCGCGTTCTTCAAAAAATTGAGCAGTCGCAGGGCACTCGACGCCTGGCTGAAGGTTGCGGTAATACTCGCGGTCACGTTGGTTATTTTTGTCCTCTTCTACACAACCGTCATCGGGGGAAGATCAACGATGGAGTCCTTCAGGCGCACGACGGCTCAGCTTGAACAGCTCGCCCTGACACCGGGCGATTACCTCGTGGCCCATCCATCGAGCGCGCTGCTCAAGGGCGATGTCAAAACCTGGTACTGGGACGAGGTGCGTCCCGGCAAAGACCCAAACAGTTTTGTCGCCTATATCGGTTACGTGGCATTACTCCTCACGATCATGGGAATATTGAAGGGTCGCGGTGCGGCGAAGTGGTTCTTTCTAGTCGGGGCGCTCGTCGCCTTCTGGTCGACCCTGGGCCCGAAACTGTTCGGCCTCCCGACACCTTCGGGATTGATTTACTCGCTGTATGCGCCGTTTGCGCGACGTATTCTCATCTACAAAGTTTTTGTTCAGATGAGTGTTGCGGGGCTCGCCGGTCTGGGTGTAGCCACTATTCTGCAGTTTCTGAAGAAAACCGACACAATGGTTTTCTTTCTGGTTGTCGTCGCTGCGCTCATGGTCGCTGAGTATTCTCTGGTACCCCCTGTTCTTTCGGTCGATCTCACGGAAAATCCCGAACTCTACGAGCGCATCAGGGAACTCCCCGAGGAGTCAATCCTCATGGAGGTTCCGGTTCTTCGCAACAACGGATTGCCCTACCAGGGATACCTCTACTACCAGACGGTGCATGGCAAGCGGCTGTTCAATCCCCATCTGGGCGTTTCCGGTGTTCCCGAGCCGCTCAAGCCGTTCTATCGCCAGATGACCGTTCCGATCGAGGCTGGCGAATACTGCAATCTGGCGGCGATGCGCTACCTGGGAGTGACGCACCTCGCCTACCACCGGGAGGTCGGTACCAAGACGGTTGCCTTCCGGTCGTTTGCCGCACCGCGCCTCTATAATGGGGATGTCGAGGGACTCAACCAACTGTTTCGGTGCGACCTCGATCCGCGGAAGGATACCTTCACGAGCCCCTACGATTACACCTTCGCCGACCTTTACGAAATCACTGCCGAACCCAGCCCGATCGCGCTCATCTTCGACTACCACAGCCCGTACGAGCCGGTCCCGGGAGTACTGGAGGAAGACGGCATGGCACAATTCGG
>CAYWBT010000260.1:0-3980 GCA_964456585.1 uncultured bacterium | reverse complement strand
GAACGGTACGCTTGACAGGGTATAAGATTATGCTTATATCTCTTCGCCGTATACAGGTCATTTAACCGGAACCTTCCTGGTGTGCCAGGGGAATGCGTAGGTTGGATCGTGGACGAACCGCGCTGTTCCCATATCGAGCCTGATCGATCGACCAGGTGGAAGCTCGAGAGCGAGGTATCGGTTATTCACCGGAATGTTCTTTTCATGCAGCGTTACCTTACCGCTGTCGTCTTTTACCTGTTCGCGGTAGGTTATTTCGGTGAATTCGTGTTGTGCGAATGCACCTGCCTGTACAATGAGGTGCCGTGTGTTCAATGAGCTGAGATTTACAAGGGTAAGTACCGTTCTGTCCTCCTCCAGACCTTCAACGAGTGCCGCGACATCATCAGGAAGGCCCGGGCGTGCCCTGTCCGTATCGAAATAGCGGACGCGTGCAGGAAGCAATCCGCCGTTATAGAGCGTCTGCGGGGCACCCATTGTCACCTGCTGGAGCCCCTTTGTCAGAACCGGTTGATGGTAGTACAACTCATCACCGTTAATTGAGGTGATGTCACGAGGGTCTGAGCGGATAAACTCGATACGTCTCTTGACCTCACGGTATTCCGCCATAAGAATATCCAGCGGCCAGTCGGGATTTTCCCCGGCGTAGTACATAAGGCGGGCTGCCTCGGTACCGCCCGCGGTTCTGTTCCCCTCGCTCGGGGTGATGCTCCAGTCGTAGGTTGAGCCGTTCTTCACCCTTTCGATGCGCTCCCAGTCTTCAGGGCTCAGAGAGGCATGCCAGAGGTGTGAGAGATCGCGCACCAACATGGGACGATAGTCGGTCCAGCCATTGGGGCCGTACTTATACGGTACCTGAAGTTCACCCCCGGATGATAGTTTTGCCTGCCCGAGAAGGACATCGATCTGCGAGCGAAGCAGGTCGAGATACCGGGGATCGCCGGAAAGCAGGTATGCGCATTCTGAAGCGACGGTGAGGGCGCCGAAAATCATGTGAACGGAATAGCGGCCGGTCCAGCCGTACAATCCTCCCCACCACTGGCCCTTCCGGTATTCGCCGATTTTACCGGTTCGTCCGATGTTATCGGGGAGAATGCCATTGTTTTCCTCGATGCGTTTCATCCAGGCATCGACATAGTCGAGAACCCATCGTTTGTACTTTTCCTCCCCGGTGTAGAGGTAGGCATTGGTTACGAGGGCGGTTGCACCGAGGTTGACCGGAACATCGCAGCGGGTAACAACCTCATCGAAGAGTATCTGTAATTCTTCCCGGCGCTTCTGGTCCTTGTCCCAGCCCGGTTCAAGTTCTTTGACCAGCGGATAGAGTGAGGCATGTCCGTACGTGAGATCGTACGATGAACCGCGGCTGTCCATCGCTCCCCTGCTGCCTGTGGCGATCGAAGGTATAATCTTATACTGAAAGTCGTAATTGCGCGCCTCAGGGTCTTCGTTCAGGAACAAACCGGCGAATCGCCGGGCACGGTCGATATTCTCGGGAATCGTCGGGTCGCCGAGGGCAAGGTTATAGAACGCTGTGATTCCCTCGCTTATGTGGAACCAGTCGTCATGCTCGGGAAACTCCTCATAGAGTTGGTGAAAGTAATCAACCTTCCCGGGATCGTACACCGTGCAGTGTCGGGTAATCGCATTATATTCCTGGAGCCCCCAGTCGAAGAGCTTTTCATCGCCGCCGATCGCGTAGAGGAGCGGCCAGTTGTAGAACATTTCGTAGACATCGTCATAAGGACCTCCACCATAGGGAGTTCCGCCCTTCCGCGTGAATGTATCGAGGTAGAACGGCGCAGCTTCTTCCTCCATGAAAGTGATGAGGTACCGCTCCATGACCGCCCATTCCGGGGGTGTGTTGGTGACACTGGCGGTGATGGTGACTATTCCGGGAACTGAAACCGGCAGGTTGTTTTGTGATTCAGCGGTCGATAGGAATGGCGAGAGATGAAAGACAGCCGGGAGTATCAACGATACGATGATTATGTACCTCATGACAGAACTCTCTTTCTGTTGGAATGAATACAGCATGACGTAAAAAACTGACACCGTTGTTGGAGATACCGAATTCATTCAATATCTTACGTAATAAAGATAGGTTAATCAACTAAAAATCTCTTTCCCAATGTTATTTAAAGGATTACCTCTTAAAAAAAAATATCGTGACCGGCTCCTGAAAGATATCCCGGCCGGAACGTGTGAAAAAAGTGGTTATTGAAGGAAGCTTACTGATGAGATGATCTCTCCCGTCACGGATATGTCGAGGTCGCACCAGCATTATTACCGAAAGGGGAATGCAAAAACCATGCTTCGCCTTGACATGTACCACCCTGCAGGATATATTTTACGGACGTTTGATCATTCCATTCCGGTTACTATAGTTCCGGACTGCTCGGGTATCCAATTTCGCCTTGATGCGATTGAACAGTTGCCGGTCCGGAAACAACACAAGACGAAAGGGCGCATCACATGGCTGAAATGACAAGTCGCGACCGTGTTGCTGCGGCGCTCAATCACGAGGAGCCGGACCGGGTGCCCATCGATTTTGGCGGGAGCCGGATTTCCGGTATCACTGCAATTGCCTACAAAAACCTCCTGAAACACCTCGGCAGAAGCGAGGATATCAGGATCTACGATATCAAGCAGCAGCTTGCCATACCCTCGCACAACATGGTACGGTACATGGGGGGAGATGTTGTGCACCTTACGCGCCCGGGGCAGACGACCGGCCTGCCGTTTCTCATGATCGACCGATGGCAGGAGGGTCGGATGACCGATGACTCACCATGCCTCGTACCTGAGGGATACGATCCGGTGTTTCTCGATGATGGGGGCATGGAGATTCACCGTGACGGCTCGGTTATCGCCCGACGTCCCGCGGGATCGCTGTATTTCGATGTAACCACCATTCCCCTCAAAGACGCCGAAACACCGGAAGACATCGACGCATACGTCTGGCCCGATCCCTGGTCTGAGCGCGATGAGCAGTTCCTGAAGGCGGAGATCGAACGGCTCTATCACGGGACCGACATGGCGCTCTTTGCCGGTATGCCGGTCTTCGACTGCTCCTTCTTTGAACTCGGTCAGTATATGTTCGGTTTCGAGACGCTGTTGACTAACTTCTATCTCAAGCGCGACATGATGGAGCACTGGCTCGATATGCTCCTGAAACACCATTTGGCAATCCTCGAGAAGTTTCTCGAACTGTCCGGGCCGTATATTTCCGCCATCCAGATGAACGATGATTTCGGCGCCCAGGATAACATGCTCATCCCGCCGGCGCTCTACCGCGAGTTCATCAAACCACGCCAGGCGGAATGGATCGCACTGGTGCGGAAACATTCCGACGCGAAGATATTCCTCCACTGCGACGGTGCCATTGCGGATATCATCGATGATCTAATCGAAATCGGGATCGATATCTTGAATCCGCTGCAGTCGGGAGCCAGGGGAATGGATCCCGGAGACATCAAGCGGCGGTACGGGGACAGACTTTCTTTCTGGGGTGGTGGTATTGACACCCAGTCGACGCTGCCGTTTGGGAGCATTAATGAGATACAAAACGAAGTAGCCTCGCGGATAAACCTGCTCGGGAAAGGTGGTGGCTATGTCTTTGCGACCATTCACAATATCCAGCCTGATATAAGTCCGGAAAAGATACTGGCAGTGTTCGAAACAGCCGGGAAACACGCGCGCTATCCGCTCACATGACGTGACGCATACGAGCAGTGAGAGAACGGGAGAGAAAGGATGACTTCACGCGAACGTTTGTTGACCGCACTGCAACACCGTGAGCCGGATAGGATTCCCCTCGACTTGGCGAGCATCCAGGTGACCGGAATCTCCCTGAAGGCATACGAACGCCTGTGTGATTTTCTTGGTATGTCCCCGGACGGTGTGACGGTGTGTGACAGGATTCAGCAGATCGTGATTCCGCACGATTCCTGCCTCGATACAATCGGTGTCGATACCCG
>CAYWBT010000259.1:0-3996 GCA_964456585.1 uncultured bacterium | reverse complement strand
CCAGCGTATATCATCAATACGGCCATTGTCTGCGAGACGGCCGTCCTGCAGCGTACCGTTGGGATTTACGCCGAAGTAGTAGGCACTGTTTTTGTCGTTGAAGGTGTCGAGAAGCACCACAACCGCATCGTCGTTCATGAAAAATGCGTCCCGCTTGGTATCCTTCGCCGTGATCAAGTCCGGTTCGGAGTCGCGGCAGAGAAATCCGATATAGAGGGCGGCATCGTCATAGAGCACCCGAATTTCCGTCTCAAACGCCGATGGTTCGTTGTAGATCGGCATGAACTGGGTGAGCCCGGGGATGAGATCAGCCATCTGCCAAGTGTCTTCGAGAACACCGTCGATAACTATGGGTGTATCGGTCCGGCGCGCTTCAAGAACCTCAGCCAGTGCCTCAACGGGCAAGCATGCCGTCGAGATGATAATTCCCACAGCCATCGATAGTAGTATTCTTACCTGCCAACCACTCATCTGATCTCCCCTGAAAGTACGAATACGTTATCACTGTAAAAGTGAACTAATATACACAATTAAATCCGTTTATGTCAACCGGCATTACCCCACTCATCCATGCAGCGATAGAAACACCGCCATTGGCAATGAACAATGGAAGGATTTCAATTTTGACATAGTGTAAGACAGGAAAAAATGGTTGCTTCCGAACTATCATGCACCTTAATTATACATACATATATACAAGTTTAAAAAAAACATACGCCATGATAACCTATAAATTTTCGGAGCACGATAATGAAGGAGAGCAGACGTACGTTCATCAAGACAGCGGCAGCCGGCGCCGGCTTTTCGCTCCTTCCGGTCAAATTCGACACGGCATCCGCCGCTGAAACCACAAAAGTCACCGGCACTTTTGAGATTCTCGATATCGAAGGCACAACTATCCTTGAAGTTCTGGGTGAAAATCCGGGCGCATCGTTCGACATAAGCGTCCAATCGATTGCGGAGAAAAAAGCCCTCGCACGAATACGTCTGAATCCTTCGAAACAAATGAAGGTTAACAAATTCTCCATACGCCTCAACTTCCCGCTCAACGACCTGCACCGTATCTGGTTTACCCAGCAGATCGAGGCACTTGGCTGGCAGACCTATGTAAGCCTGCCCTGGAACTCTGAAATTATCGGATCCGGGCACGAGGGTTCTTTCGTGGCCGAAGTACAAAACAGATACGGCAGTAACCGCGGACTCTTTGCCCTGAAGAACCAGACCGGCGACGGCTCTATTCAGTTCGCCACCGAATACGGCAAGAGCAGAATCAATGTGACCATCAACCGTTTTACCCCCGGGACATACTTTCGCGCCGATGAGATAGACGAAACTGTATACCTTGATCTCGAGGATATTTCGTGGTTTCATGCCGTCGAAAATTTTGTCGAATGGTATGACAGGGAGAACGGCACAAAGTTTAATACCCCAGCGGCCGCATTCGAACCGGCTTACAACACCTGGTATGCGATTTTTCGCGATCAGAAAGAGCCCGCGCTCTACCGTCTGGCAAAGAAATGCGCCGAACTGGGCTTCAAGACGTTCGAAATCGATCATGGCTGGTTCGTCGACGAGGGAGAATACACACCGAATGGCGATTATTATGCCGACTTCCGCACCACGATTCAGAACATACAGGCCTTGGGACTTAAGGTTCTCATCTGGTATCGGCCTTTCTATTTAAACGAGTCCTATCCGGCGGCGAAGGAATGGAACACGTATCGCCTCATCACAGACGGCAAGAACACACCCTATCTCTGTCCCCGCTGTCGGGCGGTTCAGGAGCGCGGCGCCCGTCTCGCAGGCGAGCTCATGCAGAAATACGGTGTTGACGGGCTTAAAATCGACTTTCTCGATGCCTCCTCCGAGAATGCACCGCTTGTCTTGTGCGAAGCCGGCCACCACCACAACTATGATTTCATAAGCGATGGTGTCCGCGAGACTATGCGCCTTATGGCCGAATCGGTCCGCCGGGTCAAGCCGGATGCCCTCATCGAGTATCGCCTCAACTACGCGAACATCGCCAACAGACCGTTCGCCAACCTGTACCGCGGCCAGGACGCACCGGACGATCCCGATCATGTGCGGCGTCATCTCACACTTCTACGCTCCTGGAGCAGGGGAGTTGCCGTTCATGCCGACTATCCGTACTGGTCGCCCAGCGAGAGTATCGAGAATGTTTCGCGGTTTATGGCGTCGGATGTTTTCTATGCTGTGCCCACATTATCCATCGATTTCGACAAGCTGCCCGAGAGCCATATACAGCTTATCAGATCATGGATTTCGTTCTACCACACGCATAAAAAGCAATTTATCGATGGAACATTCGAGCCGTTGAGTAACGATCCCCACTATTCGGTGGGGCGTATCTCAGTGAACGGCGCAACATACCTGCCAGTCTTTCTCGAGTACTTCCCCGCGGTTTTACCCGTTGTGAAAAGCTCCGCCGATGTGATCTACCTGTATAACGGGACGTCCCAGGGCAGGATACTTACCGAACTCGATGGCGTTCAAGGAACCTACTCCGCCGAAATCACCGATGCCTTCCTGAAGCCACGTAAAACTATTGCATCACTTAAAAGCGCCGGAGGCAGGCTTATCATCGACCTTCCGGTAGAAGTCGGCGGAATGGTGACGCTTGCACGGGGATGAGATGATCGACGACAGGCAGATAAATACCCGGATATGTAATCTCACACACGTGTTTTCCGAACAGGAATACCTGTAAACGCGCACATAATGCATACAAAAAAGGGGAAGACCATGGATAATTCGAACGAACATGCCGAACAGCAGCAAAGAGAGATGACCCGCCGTACTTTTATGGGAAGCGCCGCAGCGGTGTTCACCATTGTTCCGGCAAGTGTATTGGCGAAAAACTCCGCGCTGTCGCCGAGCGACAAGCTCAACATCGCCGCCATCGGCGCGGGCGGCATGGGCAACGCCAATGTCAACAATCTGGCCGGAGAAAAAATCGATCCCGCCAAACGTGAGAATATCGTTGCACTGTGCGATGTCGACGATGTTCAGGGGGCGAAAACCTACAAGGAGTTCCCCAAGGCAAAAACCTACCGCGATTTCCGTGTCATGCTGGAAAAACAGAAGGATATCGATGCGGTCATCGTCGCGACACCCGACCATACCCACACGGTGGCGGCCATGGCGGCGATGCAGCTCGGCAAGCATGTCTATGTCCAGAAACCCCTCACGCGCCTGGTCTCCGAGGCCCGCCTTCTGACCGTGACGGCACGCGCGAACAAGGTGATGTCACAGATGGGCAACCAGGGGCATTCCGGCGACGGCGTCCGGCAACTATGCGAATGGATATGGAGCGGCGCGATCGGCGATGTGCACACGGTACATGCCTGGACGAACCGTCCGGTCTGGCCCCAGGGTATCGCCACGCGCCCCGCTGACAAACCGCCGGTACCGGATACGCTGAACTGGGACCTCTGGCTCGGCCCGGCATCAAACCGCGACTACCACCCGAACTACCTGCCGTTCAGCTGGCGCGCCTACTGGGATTTCGGCTCGGGAGCGCTCGGCGACATGGCCTGCCACATCCTCGACCCGGTCTTCATGGCGCTCAAGCTGCGCTACCCGGACAGTGTCGAGGCGAGCTGCTCGACCTTCGTCGGCCCGGACGAGCTCTGGAAGAAGGTGGTCAACACCGAAACCTTCCCCCGGTCGTCCATCATTCACTACAAGTTCCCTGCCCGCGAGGGAATACCGCCCGTTGAACTGGTCTGGTACGACGGTGGTTTTCAGCCGGTCCGCCCCGACGAACTGGGCCCGGACGAGCAGATGGGACAGGGAGGCAACGGCGTAATTTTCGAGGGCACCCGCGGCAAACTCATGTGCGGCTCCTACGGCGACAACCCCACCCTGCTGCCCACCTGGAAGATGAAGTACTTTGAGCAGCCCACGAAGTCGCTCCCGAGGATCGAGGGCAACCACGAACAAAACTGGGCGGCTGCCTGCAAGGGCGGCGAACCT
>CAYWBT010000258.1:0-3997 GCA_964456585.1 uncultured bacterium | reverse complement strand
CCCGGGGAGGCGCTCAGGGCTTATGAGGATTTACGCGGCCGGGCATTCGTCCCTATTCACTGGGGAGTATTCTCTCTTGCCGACGATCCGTTGGACATGCCACCGATGGTCCTCCGTGAAGAGATACAAAAACGAGGGATGCAGGGTGATGACATCTGGATCCTGAAGCATGGAGAAACGCGTGTTCTCACACCTTTGACCACATCGAAGTCACCCCCTGTCCGGGGAACGTTTGAAGATTCCGGACGTTAAAGGAATAATTTGATACCTCCATCGGACGCATCGGTCGTACGTTCACTGTCTGGAGACCATAATCATTGTGGAGAATACAGCATGAACACGGAAACACATCAACGAGACCCTGGCTTCCTTAAAACGCTCAGTTCTATCCAGTTTGGCATCACAGTTCTCGTGGCTATTGCACTCGTTTCGATTGTGGGAACCATTGTTCCCCAGGGGCGTCCCGCATCGTTCTACCTCGAGCAGTACGGCCATGTAATCAACTTTCTCATCACCGTTTTCAGGTTCGATATCACCTACCATTCCCCGATATTTATCGGACTTCTGGTGCTTCTCTTCATTAATCTCGTTCTCTGTTCCCTGATGAAGTTTCCCGCGAAGCTTCGAGCCACATTCAAGTCGGACCGCACTCCTGATGCCGGAACGATTTCCCGAATGAGCGTATACCGGTCGCTGAAGAACACCCCGATAGGGGATGTCGAGCGAGCATTCAACGCGAACGGATTTCACCTCCGTCAGATCGATGCTGCGCGGCTGTACGGTGAAAAAAACCGGCTGGGATACCTGGGATCCTCCTTTGTCCATCTCAGTCTCATCGTTATTCTCACCGGCGGTTTGGTCAGTCTTGTTACCGGAAAGCGGGGATATATTGTCCTTGAAAAGGGGGAGACAACCGCAGTGGCAAAACTCAGCAACGATCAATCCATCCCGCTCGGATTCGCCGTAACCCTCAATGAGTTTACCGTGGATTTTTACCCCGATTATCCGGGACGACCGAAATCGTTTACCAGTTCAATCACGGTTACCGATTCCACCCATAAAGCCAAGGACATGGACGTCAGGGTCAATCATCCCCTGATGCGGAACGGTTTTACCATCTACCAGCAGAGTTACGGTACTGCCGATGGTACGGCCTCAGCCGAAAACGATACCGCCCGTGTTGCGGTCTCGCTCAGGGGTCTTCCCGCCGAGGTGCCGCCGTTGGTCACCCTCGACATGCTACTGAACGAAGACTATCCCGTACCCGGATTTGGCGACAGCCTTTCGGTGCGGGTGGTCGAACTGCACCGGGATTTTCAGCGGATTCAGTCGGTTTCCGGCGAACGAAATCCGGCGGTCAGAATCGAAGTCCTCGTCCACGGCAAGCCGCGCTGGAGTGTCTATGCATTCGAAAATTTCCCCGGGATGAATATGCCCATGCAGCCCGATCTTGCGTTGCTCTTTACCTTGCGGGAAATCGTCCCCGGCGGTGAATCCGAACCGGACGGGTATTACACGGTTCTGGGAGTTGTGAGAGATCGTGGTGTGCCGTTCATATGGTTTGGCGCACTAATCATGATGGTTGGCCTGCTTCTCTCGTTCTACCTCCGTCCCCGGCGGCTCTGGGTGTATGACGATGGCGGAACGATTATGATCGGTGGGCGAACTAAGGGAGATCCCGGGACATTCAGAGAATTTATTGATAGAACCCTTAAAAAAATTGAAGGTCATAGAGTAAAAGGCGACGCATGATCGAATGCTGCCGCAGTGATCGGCACATGGCACACGCGGTCACTTCATTACCGGAAACAGCTAGTTGAGGAGATGTTCATGAACCAGACAATTGATGTTACCATATTTTATCTGGCCTTTATATGTTACAGCGCGGCGATGCTGATATACTTTTTTACCTTCTGGAAACAGGCCGGCTTTTTTGCGAAGATTGGTACCTTGCTTCTCAAGGCCGGTTTCGTTCTCCAGATCATCGGGCTGGTAATCCGGACGGTAAACTCAGGGTTCATGCCGGTCACCAACATGTATGAATCCCTTAACTTCTTCAGCTGCACAATCGTCCTGTCCTTCCTGATTGTTGAGCAGCGGTATAAAAACAAATCCTTTGGAGTATTCATTCTCCCGGTCGTGTTCCTCTTCATGGCGTTTTCGTCGCTGCCTTCGACGCCTAAGGGAATCCAGCCTCTCATACCCGCGCTTCAGAGCCAGTGGCTCGTCTGGCATGTGGTGCTCTCGTTCATCGGTGAGTCAGCTTTTGCTGTGGCCTTCGGATCGAGTATCATGTACCTGATCCAGAGAAAAGCATCCCCGGGATCGTTCGCGGCACGGGTGTTGCCCGACCACCCGACACTCGATACCCTGAGCTACCGTGCGATCATCATTGGCTTTCCCATCTTTACCATCGGGGCACTCATTTTTGGGGCGGTCTGGGCAAAGTACGCCTGGGGAGATTACTGGGGATGGGACCCGAAGGAAACCTGGGCGCTCATAACGTGGCTCGTCTACGCGCTCTACCTCCATGTCCGTATCGTCCATGGTTGGAAGGGAACGGCAGCGGCATGGGTTTCCATCATCGGCTTTATCGCCACGCTGTTTACCTTGTTTGGAGTCAACTATCTCCTGTCAGGCCTCCATTCATACGTATGATGTTCTGGGTGCGGATGACAGGTGCCACGCCTGGGTAAAGTGAGTAAATTTACCGGCAAGCCACGGCAGCCATTACCGTCCCCCCCCAAAGTGAGAATCGAAGAAGATTTTCACGGTAAACTACTTGACTCAGGTGCCTTTCGTCGGTATTTTTTACAACAAAATAAACATTGAAATCGGTCTATTTATTCGGAGAGAGTTGGCGCACTATGGGAAAGAAAATCATATACCTGGTACCGGTTATCATTCTCATTCTGGTGGCTGTGTCTCTATTTGTCACCCCCGGTTTTATGGTCAAGGAAATTACCATAACATATCCCTTCGATGGCTCGCTTTTCCCGCCGGATTTAGCCTCGCCTACCTTTCGGTGGGACGATGGGGCTTCCGGTGCGGACAACTGGAAAGTAGACATCAGTCTTTCAGGGTTGAAAAATGCCATGGAATTCGAGACAATTACGATGGAGTGGAAACCGGCGAGACCGCTCTGGGAATCAATCAAGGAGAAAACACTCGGCGAGACCGCGACGGTGACGATTACTGGCTATCGTACCATCCTCGGTGTGAAAAGAACTGTCTCGAGGCAGACCGTTACGTTCAGCACTTCCCCGGACGAGGTTGGTGCACCGATCTTTTTCCGTTCGGTAACACTTCCCTTTGAATTCGCCCTGAAAAACATGGAAAGCATCAAGTGGTGTCTGGGCGATGTTTCCTCCGAGGAACCGCCCCGTGTTGTCCTTGAAAACATGCCCATGTGTGGCAACTGTCATTCATTCAGCGCCAACGGCGAGGTGCTTGGAATGGATGTGGACTATGCCAACGACAAGGGATCGTATATCATCACGGACACCGCCGAAGATATTATGCTCACCGCTAACAAGGTCATCTCATGGAGCGATTACAGCCGTGAAGACGGGGAGATGACGTTCGGACTTCTCTCCCAGGTTTCGCCCTCCGGCAGATATGCGGTGAGCACGGTGAAAGACCGGTCGGTTTTCGTTCCCAAGAACGATCTCTACTATTCCCAGCTCTTCTTCCCGCTCAAGGGTATTCTCTCATACTATGATGTTGAAGCGAAAACGTTTAACGCTCTGCCTGGTGCGGACGACAGGAAATACGTTCAGAGTAATCCCTCATGGAGTCCGGACGGTCGATACATTGTCTTCGCCAGGAACGAGGCGGACGACCTCATCGGCGTTGGCAAACAGGCCGTCCTGACCCAGGACCAGTGCCAGGACTACCTGACCGGTGGGAAGAAATTCCGTTTCAGCCTCTACAGGATTCCGTTCAACGACGGCAAGGGCGGCACGGCCGAACCGATACCCGGCGCATCCCATAACGG
>CAYWBT010000257.1:0-4030 GCA_964456585.1 uncultured bacterium | reverse complement strand
CGCCCGTTGACGGAGGACGCCTTCGGATTTGAGCGCGAGATAGAGCGCCCCCTGGTTCGCGAACATCATAAGACTGATGAGTCCCGCAACGATGGAATAATGACTGAAAAGGGCGAGTGCAGACCCCGCATAATAGCCGTTGATATCGAGGGGGAGACCCTTGAGAACATTACCCGCGGTCAGACCGAAACTCAACGGCGGAATCATGCTCGACACGGAGAAAATGACATCCCAGATGCCTGTCCAGGTCTCATTCTCGAGGGCATCACGGAATTCGATCGCTACCGCGCGCAGGATGAGCGCAAAGATGACAACCATGATCTCAAGGTAGAACCCGCTGAGCACGGTCGCGTACACAACCGGAAACGCGGCGAACAGGGTACCCATTCCTGCGATCAGCCATACCTCATTCCCATCCCAGAAGGGTTTGATCGTCCGCAGCATGTAGCTTCGTTCCTCACTCGGGGCGAAGAGAAACCAGAATCCTACCCCCAGGTCGAAACCGTCCAGAACGGCATACGCCATAAAGAGTACGCCCAGGAGAATGAACCATGTTTCCTGGAGGACAGTCATGGGGACACCTCCGCCGTTCCCTCGGTTTCGAGTTGTTCCGGTCCCGCCATGAGTACCCGCTTGAGTAGGTACATCCATGCGCAGAACAAACAGGCATAGATGAGGCAGAAGACAATCAGGGTGATGAGAATATGGCTTGATGGGACGACGGTTGAAACTGCTTTGCTCGTGCGCATAACCCGGTAAATGATCCAGGGCTGACGGCCGACTTCGGTGGCAACCCAGCCGATTTCATTTGCGATGATCGGCAGCGGTATCGATAGAAGAGCCACCCACAGGAAGCTGGTGCTCCCGGTCAGGCTCTTCCTGTGGGCGAGTACCATCCCATACCCGGTCAGCACAATGAAAAAGAGCCCGAGTACCACCATGAGATGGAACGAGAAGAACGTGAGCAAAATCGGCGGCCACTCGTCGCGCGGGAAATCGTTCAATCCCTGTATCTCGGTGCTAGTATCCCCGCTCACCAGGAAGCTCAGCGCGCCCGGGATACTGACCGCATGCTCGGTGCGCTTCTCTTCGGGATTCGGAATGCCGAAGAGCAGCAGGGGCGCGTGCGTCGTGGTATCAAAGATACCCTCGAATACGGCGAGTTTCTCGGGCTGATTGTTCGCAATATTGATTGTCTGGAAGTGGCCGAGCGGCGGCTGGAGGAACGAGGAAACAAAGGCAACGATCAGCGCCGCCTTCATGGAGCGTTCGGCAAACTCGATGTGACGTTTTTTCAACAGGAACCATGCAGATATACCCACGACAAACAGCGAACCGGACACCAGTGTGCCATCCACGACATGCAGGAACCGTACGATGGTCGAAGGATTGAGCACGACCGCAAAAAAATCGGTCAGTTCGGCGCGGCCTTCAACCATCCGGTATCCTGTCGGCGTCTGCATCCAGGAATTCGCCACGGTAATCCAGAATGCCGAAATCGTCGCACCCAGGGCGACCATTGCCGACGAAAACAGGTACATCCTGCTCGACAATCGTTTTTCTCCGAAAACCAGGAGTGAGAGAAAGGTCGATTCGAGGAAAAAGGCAAAGATTACTTCGGCGGCGAGCGGCGCCCCGAAGATATCGCCCACGACGCGGGAATATACGGCCCAGTTCGTGCCGAACTGAATCTCCATGGCGATACCCGTAGCCACCCCGAGCACAAACATCATGGAAAACAGCCGTATCCAGAACCGTGCCATAACGCGGTATACCTGCTCACCGGTTCGGTGAGCACGGTAGAGCATCCAGACAATCAGCCACGACATCCCGATGGTAAGCTGGGGAAAAATATAATGGAAGCCGACGGTCAGGGAAAAATGAATCCGTGCCAGAAGTACGTTATTCACAGAAAATCCCTTTTCACGATGCGGGTACCTTTCAGCGACGTTTCGGTAGAACGCTGCGCAGAACCCCGGTATTAATTATCGGTCACTACATGGTCATCGTATTCAATCTCAATCCTGAGCTTGTGTTTTGCTTCCTCCTGAGCGAGGAAGAGGAACAGGTCCTTCATCGGCTTCGGTGATATTTCCGCGAGATCCATGTAGAGTTTGAAGGCCTTCTTCTCCCTGTTCATGGCCAGAACGAGCGCCTTCGGGTAATCCATACCCGGTTCAGGTTCAACCTCCACCAGATAATCCGACAGCTTCAGGTCGGTGACTTGTTCTTGGGCAGGAATCATGGTCTTCTGTTCCTTTACCTCGATCAGCATTTCCTTGTGAGACTGCTCCTGCCGGGCAAATTCTTCGAAGACCAGGCGCATTTGCCTGTTTTCCATGCTGTTGGTAAGATTCAGGTAAAAAGTGTAGGCTTCCTCCTCGTTGCCGATGGCAAATTCAAGGATGTCATCAATCGATTCGAACCGCTTCATATGCTCTCCTGTCTTTCTCCCTTTTCACCTTGTGGTTTATTGTTCACTCCCCTGATCCCCTTCCGGTGAAAAAAGGGCGAGGTACTCTTCGACAAGATCGTTGGTGAATGCATCTATACCGTCCGCAGTCCCCGGATGGAGAATCATGGAAGACAGCACTTCGAACGGCATGGTCACGATATTCGCGCCGGTTTTGGCAATTTCACGCACCTGGATGGGATTGCGGATGCTGGCGGCAATGACCTCGCATTCGATCTCATACATGGCAAACATCTGCACGATCTGGGAAACGAGATCGACACCGCTCACGAGCCCATGATCCTTCACAACGTCCCCGGGGGATGAGACATCCTCGATACCATTCATGGGGAAATAGCTCTTCTTATCGAAGTCAAGACCCGCGAACCGCCTGATCCGATCGTCAATCCTGCCGGCGAACGGGCTGACATACTGGGCACCGGCTTTCGCCGCCAGGAGTGCCTGCTCCGGGGTAAAGATCAGGGTGGCATTGATCGGTATTTTTTCCTCGTCCAGTTCTTTAATTGCGAGAAGACCGTTATACGGGCTCCCGTGCCCCATGCTGTCAACGGTACAGACGGGGATTTTTATCACGACATTTCCGGCAACCTGGTTAAATTTTTCATACAGCAAGATACCCTCGCGAACCATGTCCTCCGCGGACAACCCGGCAACCTCGATCGAGACGGGACACAACCTGCCGCTCGTGGCGAGAATATTCTTAATGTAGGTTTCCATGTCTATATCTTCGCCGGTGTCCTTCAGGGCGGTGATCGCCTTCCTGATCAGAGTCGGATTTGTCGTAACGCCATCGATGATGCTCCATGATACGGCTTCCTTGATGCTTTGCAGGTCTGCCGTATCCAGAAATATTTTCATGATGATCCTCCTCGACAGATACGATGTGTACCTGCCGTATGGTGATACTCGGAATACGTGATGAGAAGAACAGTACTGTGAGATATGGGCTCAGAGCTCCGGTAATGGACGGTATGCCGCCGTTTATTTCGGTAGCCTGGACAGTCAGAATCCTGTGGGGGAGGTTCCATAATGAAAAAAATATAGATAAGTTGATGAAACCTGTCAACAGGTTTATGAATGCCGGTTGCTTTTCCTCTTTCCGGTTGACTCTCCCGATCAGCTCAGTACCGGGCGGAAACGGTGAGAGATGAGACCGTTATGATGTGTTGTTTTCGATTGCCGCCATAAAAAAGATATTGTATGTTACCCATGAGAGAAACGGCCGTTCATCCTGCCCGATGAGGAACCCATGGAATCCATTCACGAACAGCAAAAAAAGGTAACCGGCTTCTTGACCCCGAAATTCTACTTTGCCTTCAGGGCGTTATTCCACCCCATAACACGCTTTCTGATGTGGGCGGGAGTACGACCCAATACGGTGACAGTTTTCAGCCTGTTTCTCGGCTTAATCATGGGTGTTTTTTTTGCAGTCAATAATATCTGGGCCGGGGTTCTTTTCGGCTACGCAATGGGATTTTCCGACATCGTGGACGGCCAGCTTGCCAAGGCGTACGGCAAGACAACAAAGTTCGGCGGCATTCTTGATTCAACGGTTGA
>CAYWBT010000256.1:0-4030 GCA_964456585.1 uncultured bacterium | reverse complement strand
ACTTCTCGTCATACGAACCGCTGCCGATGTCGCGGAGGTAATAATCGTTGCGCCAGTTGACAATGAAGTGTCCTATATCGAGATGACCGTGATGGGGGTCATCATTTTTGCCGGCTTTCCCGGCGACCAGGACCTTCTCGGTGTCCTTAAAATCACTTCTCATCACCCACCAGTTGATGGTGCGGAAGTGGAGCGATGCATTCTTCGGCGGCGCGGCCTTAACTGTGGGACGCGGCCAGATGATGTCGAACATGTCGTTACCGTCATCGAAGAATTCCTGACGGTAGAAGGCGGCAACCGGGCTCTTCGTCTCGGTCGCGAGCTTGTTGATCAGGTGGGAAGAACCGATCCTGCCGCCGCCCGAGTCTTCGAAATTCAGGCTTCCGACACCGGGAGCGTAAATATAGAGGGGAAAGTTGACCGGATTGGCGCTGAGACGCTCGTTCTTGAACAGATTGTACTTCCCGTTCGTCAGGCGCTTGAGGGCATCGGCGAAGAAGGTCGAGGTGTGCACGCCGTAATTCCAGTAGCCGCCGCCTTCCTGCCAGCCGCCGTCCACACCGAGCTCGTTCAGCATGCTGTTGATCCGGTTGTACGATTCGGCGACGATATCGGTAAGTTGCGGGTCCTCGGTGAGGAGGGCGAGGCCGGTCAAGCCCACGCCGGAATTACACACGCCGCACCAGTTGCAGCGATACGCCCATGCCCACCAGTGGTACTCGTAGTCGCCGCGCACGCGTGTCACGACTTTCTCGATGAGTGCGCCCCTGATCCGATCGCGCTGGGCATTGGTGAGGGCGGGGTAGAGCCAGTCGTAGACCGCGGCATAGATTCTTCCCGAGTCGCCGTTCACATGGTCGAAGTTGAAATTAACCTGGTCGTCATCGACGCCCCAGGGCATGATCCTGTTGTAGATGATGGGGAATTCATGCGCCCGGAGTGTCCACGATCTGAGGTCGCAGAAGGCATCGGCGAATTCGAACGCTTTTTTGGCGTACTTTTCATCGCCGGTCATCTGGTAGACGAAGGCAAGCGTGAGGGCGCTGTTCCGGTTCTCGTAAAAATAATCTTCATACTTCCCGTCCCGATCGTATTCGGACCAGTCGGCGCGGGTGTTCTTTCCCTGAGTCGGTATGACCTGCTGTACCGGAGTAAAGAGCAGGCGGTTCGCCTCGGCGAGCAGTCGTGCCATGATGTCGCTGCATTCGGGATCGGTCTTGATCCGCTCGCGCATGGCGGGAATATCCCTCTCGCTGAAGTAGAGGTAGGGGTGCGTGAGCCTGCCCGTATCGATGGCCTTGTCGATGTCCTGCTTTGTCACATCGGCAGCGACAAGGGAGGCGGCGATACCAAGCAGGAGACAGATGATGCTTACTTTTTTCAGCATTCGCATGATCCTCCTTTTGTGAGAATACGTGAGATTTATTACGTATACTATATAAACAAAATAATCAAGCAATTTGAAGTTACAGCACGACCGACACTATCACGAATCCCTGGGCCTACGGGAGAACGTTCATTCACGATGCTACTTCTCCAGTATCAAGCCCTCCGCGGTTTTAGTAAACGCATAGCGGTGCGGGATGCCATCCGAGGTGAATGTCACGGTCAGGGAGCCGGACGCATCCACAGTAAGCTGTGCTGAACCGGCGACAGCTTCCGCCTCGCTGTCGTCTTTGACCGGAAGGATGATGGTGCCAATGGTTGTGTTCGTGCGTTCCGCATGAGTGACCGCCCCGAAGTAATCGATCCACTGGAACGCCGCATCCTTTCGCACCGGCAGGTACGGGTGCCGACCCGTTCTCATGGTGTGACTGCCATCGGCGAGCACCGGTATCAGCGCCATCGTACCGCTCTTTCCCCTGATGAGGGCGTAGGTGTTTTTCATCTCGGCGGTGCCATCGGAATGAAAGCGCGCCTCGATTTCCGCGCCCTTTTTTGCGACAGTAACCTCATCGAGCACCACAGTAATCACCGGTTTGTCGAGGATGATGTGCCGCCGCCAGCGCTTCAGTTCCTTCTTCGGGTACGCATTCGTTGGATCCATGAGCGTGTAATCACGGCTGTCACCCGGGCGGAATTCGAGGATTTTTCCGCCGATACCCTCGATCCAGGGCGTGTCCTTCCGCTTCGCCGGAGTCTGGAGTTCGCCGTTGACAAAGATAAGGTTATGTCCCGCGCTGGATGCCTGTGGATAGTCCCACCGCTTTTCGTCGAAGTACTTTTCATCGTAGAAGTACCTGCCGGAGCCGAGGTCGGTGATGAACGCCTGCCCTCGCCAGTTGACAATGAACTGACCGCAGTCGAGATGCCCGTGATGGGGATCATTGTTATACCCCGCCTTGGCCGCGACAGTGACCGATTCGGGATCGGAGAAGTCGCTGCGCATGACCACCCAGTCGATACTGCGGAAATAGCGTGATTTCTGCACGGGCTCCACCGGTGTCACCATGCTCCGCGGCCAGATGATATCGAACATGCTGTTTCCCGGGCCGAGCAGGTTTTCGCGGTACCAGGCGGCGTCGGTATTATTTGTTTCATCGGCGAGCCTGTTAAGGAGGTGTGTTGAGCCAACGACTGCGCCGGAGCCGTCCCCGAAGTAGCCGGTGAGGCCATAGAGGGCAAAGGCTGCGGGATTCGCCTGAATGCGTTCGTGCCGGTAGAGATCGTAGGTGCCGTCCGAGACGTACCGGAGGGCTTCCATGAAGAAGATGCAGGCGCGCATGCCGTAGGCCCAATAGCCTCGTCCCTCCTGCCAGCCGCCGTCCACGCCGATTTCATTGAACATCAGGTTCATGCGGTTATAGGTTTCGGCAATGGCGTCGACGAGTTGCGGGTCCTCGGTGAGCAGAGCGAGGGAGGCGACTCCCAGGCCGGAGAAACAGATGCCGCACCAGTTGCAGCGGTATGATGATGCCCACCAGTGGTAATCGTAATTGCCGCGGACGCGGGTGATGGCGTTTTCGAGAAGCCCGCCCCTGATGCGGTCGAGCTGCCGCTTATCGAGTGCGGGATAGAGCCAGTCGTAGACAGTTCCGAGTTCGGTGGCCATGTCTCCCGAACGGATATCATAGCTGAAAACCACCTGGTCGTCGGGAACGTTCCAGGGCCAGACGCGGCTGTAAATGATGGGAAATTCATGCGCCCGGTATGCCCAGGACGGGAGGTCGCAGAGGGCGTCGGCGAACTGGAATGCCTTGTGTGCGTACTTCTCGTCGCCGGTCATCTGATAGACAAAGGCGAGTTTGAGGGAAGCGTCACGGTACTCGTTGACATACTTGATAGCCTTGTTGTCCGACCAGTAGCGGGGATTCTTCGGCTTGAGGGGCGCCTGTGCCTCGATGGGCGTGTACATGAGCCGGTTGCACTCGGCACGGAGCCGCTCCATGGTGTCACGTGCCTCGGGATCGTTTTCGATGCGCGCCATGATGGCGGGTTTATCCTGTTCGGTGAAAAAGAGATAGGGGTGCTGAAGACGCGTAAAATCGATGGTTTTTTCGATATCGCGAGCGGTAACCCCGCCAGACGCGGGAGGAGTCACCGCCAGCACTACGAGAGCAACGAGGGACATAAGCTTGAGATGCACACTACCTCCCTGAATTTTTATTACCGTGCCGGCATGTTAATAATTATCAACGACGGTGACCTGTAGCCGCGGTTTTTACGGTTCGAGTCGCTGAACGCAGACCGCAGGTCCAGGTTCGGTTCATTTTAGGACAAGACCGCAGTCGCTATATACGAAGGTATAATAATAGAATTTATCGTTCTTGGCAAAGGATAAAGAGACGGTGCCGCCGGTGTCTGTGGACAGGTTGATGGAGCGGACGCAATCCCGGGCCTCGGCCTCATTCGCGACCGGGAGGAGAACGGTCCCGATGAGAGTGGTTTCCTGCGCGGCTATCACCACTGTGCTGAAATGGGGTATCCAGCCAAAGTCAACATCGCTGCGCACGGGGAGGGAGGGTTCCCTGCCGGTTTTGAGGGTGAAACCGTTTTCCACCACCGGAATCATGGCCATGGTTCCCATCGT
>CAYWBT010000255.1:0-4042 GCA_964456585.1 uncultured bacterium | reverse complement strand
ATCTGTATTTCAGTGGTGATATTTAGTGTTAACCATTGTTTGTATTTGTACATGTTAGATTCGTTCGCGGGAAAAAAACTTGTTCCAATTGTACAAATATCATACTTTGAAATTGTTGAATTGTATATTTCGAAGTTTTTCACCTTATGATTTTCAAATGGGAAATGTCGGTTGATTTGTTACACGTTAGGTGATATAATGCATCAGCAATCCATCAGTTCTTATGGTAATTATAACAATAGGGCAGGTTATGCTTTTCGCTCAATATATTATTCGAATTAAGGAGGTCGATATGTATTCTTGTTCGCTCATCCGCCACTCGCTTATTCCCACCATCATATTTATCATCGCCGTCACGGCGGTTTGTGCGGAGTCCGAGCTGTCCACCATTGACGGAACATTCGAGTTTTTTCGCGACCCTCCTGCCGAATACCGGAGCGCACCGCTCTGGGTATGGAACGACCGGGTGAGTGAGGCCCAGATTGACGAGCAACTCCGTGATTTCAAGGCCCGCGGCATCGGAGGAGTGTTTATCCACCCGAGGCCGGGACTCATCACACCCTACCTTTCGGATGAATGGCTGGACCGCTGGGCGTATGCGGTCAAGGTCGGGAAAGCCCTTGGAATGAACATCTGGATTTACGACGAGAATTCGTACCCCTCCGGATTCGCGGGTGGTCATGTCCCCGCGGCCATGCCTGACGCGGTGATCCTCAAGCTGCGCATGACCCGCGCTGACAGCCTGTCGAATCCCCTGCCCCCCGAAACGATGCTTGTCCTCATGAGAGAGGGCGACCGCTTTATCGACATCACCAAAACGGCGGCGGAGCACACCGGCGCGGGCGAGTACCGCCTGTTCGACATCCGCAAAGGCGAACCCTCGGCATGGCTGGGCGGGTTCAGCTATGTGGATATCATGCGCCGGGATGTGACCGAGAAGTTCCTCGAAGTCACCCTTGACGCGTACAAACGCGCTGTCGGGGACGAGTTCGGGAAGACCGTTCCCGGTTCGTTCCAGGACGAGGCGATTCTCCTGCCGAGCGGCGAGCAGCAAATCAGCTACACCCCGGCGCTCTTCGAGACATTCCGGACGAAGTGGGGTTACGACCTCCGCACGCATCTGCCCTCGCTCTATGAGGATATTGGCGACTGGAAACGCGTGCGGCATAACTATCACTCAGTCGTACTGGACCTCCTGATTGAGAACTGGGCGCGACCGTACTACGAGTACTGTGAGAAGAACAACCTCATGTTCACCGGCCACTACTGGGAACATGAGTGGCCGTACCCGCGCTACAACCCGGATAATCTGGCGATAGCCGCTTGGTCGCACATGCCCGGCGTTGACGTTCTCGAGAACGACTGGAGCACCGATACCCATGCCCAGTTCGGGAACGCCCGCGCTGTGAAGGAAATACGAAGCGCCGCGAACCAGCTCGGACGCTCTCGTACCTTGTCTGAAACCTATGGCGCTGCAGGATGGGACCTCACCTTCCTCGATCAGAAACGCATCGGCGACTGGGAGTACGCACTCGGAGTCAACTTCCTCAATCAGCACCTCTCCTTCGTGACTATAATGGGTGCTCGTAAACGCGATCACCCCCTGTCCTTTTCCTACCATGAGCCATGGTGGAAAGCATATGGGGTGCTCGGAGACTACTTCGGCCGTCTTTCTGTCGCGATGACCGCCGGACGACAGGAAAACCGCATCCTCGTGCTTGAACCAACCACGAGCGCTTGGATGTACGCCGCAACGAACTCGCCGCCACACAGATTCACGGGTGAACATCCCCGCCTTAATGCCATCGGGGATGAGTTCCAGAACTTCGTCAATTTCCTCGAAAAATATCAGGTAGAATACGATCTTGGAAGCGAAGACACCATGCGGAATCACGGCGCTGTCGAGGGAGAGGCATTGAAGGTGGGATTGTGCCGTTATGATCTCGTCATTTTGCCTCCCGGAACGGAGAACCTCAACACATCTACCGTGGAACTGCTTTCACGGTATCTCGCCGGCGGCGGGAAAGTGCTTGCCTGGACGACTCCCACGTTCGTGGACGGGAAAGCGAGCGGTGACCCCGCAAAACTGGCCGCACGTTATTCTTCGGGCTGGCTCAACGCGGGATTGGGCGAAGGTGTTGAAGCCATTATTCGCCTCATCCCGCCGGTGCTGAATTTCGAGAATGCGGATGCAATCACGGGGACGCTCTTCCATCACCGACGGGTGCTCACGGGAGGTCAGATTGTATTCCTCGTCAACTCCAGTGACCGTGATGCATCGACGGGACGGTTCACTGTTGCCGGTGGCGCGATCGAGCAGTGGGACCCACTCACCGGTGAGAAGTCGCCCTACCCGTTCACCCGCGCGGATAACCTTCTGAAAGTGAATTTTGACCTGCCGCCCGCCTGCAGCCTCCTCCTGTGCGTCTCTCCGGTGATTGCCACGGACGTGCTCCCGCCCAAAATCACGGAAACCATCCTGAAGCTCGGTGATCCGCTTTCCATAACCCGCGAATCACCGAACGTCCTTACCCTTGACTACTGTGCTCTCATTTTGGATGGGAAAAAAGATTTGTACCGCTTTTTCTATGAGGCGCAGCAGAAAACATTCCGTCACCACGGTCTCAACCGCAATCCATGGGACAGCGCGGTGCAATACAAGACCAATATCCTCGACCTTGACCGTTTCCCGGCGGATTCCGGTTTCGAGGCCGAATACCGGTTCACCGTGACACCGGAAGTGAGCCGTTCCGAATTGAAAGCGGTGGTCGAGCGCCCCGCGCTTTTTGAGGTGCGTCACAACGGGACACTACTTGCCCCGAAAAATGGGGAATGGTGGCTGGACAAGTCATTCGGGGTGTACGACATCGGAACCACGGCGATCGAAGGCGAGAATATCCTGACACTCAGGTCGTCGCCGTTCACCATTTTCACGGAACTCGAGCCGGTCTACCTGCTCGGAAATTTCAGGCTGGAATCACAGGAGAGGGGATACGCGATTATTGGTGACAGCGATATGGCACTGGGCCCGTGGAACACCCAGGGCATGCCGTTCTATGCGGAAGGGGTGCGGTACAGCCGTGACTACACCATTTCTCATCCCAATACGGGAAACCGGCGATACCTTGTGCGTTTTGGGGAATGGAAGGGTTCATACGCCGAGGTGATGATAAACGACAAACCTGCGGGAATTATCGCGTTCCGCCCGTTCGAACTGGATGTGACACAGTATGTTTCACCCGGAACAAACCGTATTGATATCATCGTGTATGGTACCCTCAGAAATACCCTGGGGCCTCATCACGGGAATCCGCCCCCCGGGAGGGCGAGGACCAACGTGTTTCTTGTCGGCGCGGAAGACGGCTGTCCCCCGGGATCCCAGTACATAACATTCGGCTACGGACTCATGGATAATTTTCAGCTTGTCGCGGTTGATCATGCCCGATGAACTATCGATCATATCACACGAATTCATGTCACCGGCTGCTGTGGTATATCCTGAACTGTACGGTACCACTTTAATGAGAAAAATGGTATGTTAATACAGTTTACAAGAGCAAGGATAAGTAAGCATAGATATTTTCAATCAACAAGGACAGGAAGTGGGAACATTAGTTAACGAATTTCAAAAAAAAGGTTTATAAGAAAAAAGTGGGGGATATGGTTTAGGATAATGAATAATTGAAAAATAAGGACTTAGAATATTTCCTAAGTCCTTATTTTTTATTATGGTATTGGGGATTAAAGTCTTGTATAGTATAAATGCTCAGAACCTCTATGGCCATCCCGCAAAATCAAGCCGAATATGTTACCGGCACATCAACACTTTCAACCCTATAATGCCCATCCATCGCGGTAGTGCATCCGGACGAAATCGTTCGCCTCGGGGAAGTTCGTCACCCGCATGTTTTCGCCGTCCCACTCGAGCTTCCGGTTCGGGTACTTGATGGCGAGGTTTCCCATGACAACGGTCTCGGTGAGCGGCCCGGAGTAGTCGAAGTTCGAGCATGCAGGTTCGCCGCCCTTGCAGGCAGCCGCCCAG
>CAYWBT010000254.1:0-4057 GCA_964456585.1 uncultured bacterium | reverse complement strand
GGGACAGGCCTGGACACATTGTGCACAGGCAGCCCGTTTACGGCCGACGTATTGACAGATCCGACTGTTATACGAAAGGGTTCCTCTCACCCAGTTTCGGTCATTCATGATGGTTCTCTCGGTATGATATTCAGCGCCTTCTCAACTTCTGACGATCCTCATGCCCGGTGACGAGCACCCGCTTCACGGCACGAGATACCTCCCTGCTTCAATAGAACCTCACAAAGAACCTCTCCGTTTATTGGCTGGGTTGCACGGAGAGGTTCTGGTAGCCGGAGGCAGTGGAAGCTCTTAACGAGGAGCTTCCTGTTCTCTCATTTTGTTTCGACGGGTCTCGCGCTGCAGAAGAATGTCCTTGATGACAGCCGACTCACCGCTCATCAGAGCCTTGGTCGAACACATTGAGGCACACAATGGTGGCTTGCCCTCTGCAATGCGGTTCTGACCGTACAGTTCCTTTTCTTTCTCCGAAAAGTCCTCGCAATTCGGACCGCCGGCACAATACGTGCACTTTTCCTGCGGGCTTATCGTTCCGTCCTCCTGTTCGAGGAACGCGGGAATGCCGAAGGGACAGGCATCCAAACACATCCGGCACGAAATGCACTTCTCCTTGTCAGTCTGTACGATACCATCCGCCCGTTTGGTAATTGCACCGACCGGGCAGACCGGCAGACAGTATGGTTCGACACAGTGCTGGCATGCGAGTGAAAAGCTCGTTTCCCCGGGAAGCCCCTCGTACATGGTAAAGACGCGGCGACGGGCGACTCCCACCGGTATCTCATGGCCAACTTTGCAGGCGAGAACACAACTCGAGCATGCGATACACCTTTCGGGATCACAGTAGTGAATCATCTGAATCATCGTTCCGCCTCCTCAGCTTTCCATATCCGGCACAGACCCGTCTTGGTTTCCTGCATCTGTGTAATAATATCGTATCCGTAGTTGGTAACCACATTGGCGGGAGCACCCAGTGCGTAAGGCGCAGTGCCCTCCGGATAGCTCTGAGCCCGGGATTTCCCCTCTATCTCACCACCGAAGTGATACGGAAGGAACAGGAGGCTCTCCGGCACCCGGTCGGTGATCTTGATCCTCAGCCTGATCTTCCCCCCATTGGGACTCTCGATCCAAATCTTGTCGGCTTTTTTAAGACCGTACTCAAGCGCTGTTCGCATATTGATTTCGACATACATTTCCGGCTGAAGCTCAGCCAGATATTTGTTGGATCGCGTTTCGGCACCGCCTCCCATGTACTCGACCATCCGCCCCGTGGTAATCGTCAGGGGAAACTCTTCGACCCACTCGGGTTTTTGTTCGCTCCGAAAACGGGTGGTCAGGCGGAAATGGTTCTTCACATCCTCATAGGTCGGGTACTTCGCGATAAGGTCGGGACGCGAGGTATGGAGCGGCTCACGGTGAATGGGAATAGGATCGGGCCACTCCCAGACGATCGACCGCGCGCGTGCGTTACCGAAAGGCGCCATCCCGTTTTCAAGGGACTTCCTGATTATGGTACCGGACAGATCGGTCTTCCAGTTTCGATCCTTGATCAGTTCCCGCTCTTCAGCGGTCAGTTCGATACCGAGCTTCTCGAACACGGTATCAGTAAATTCCGCGTAACCACCGTTTACCAGGGAACCGGGATTCGCCGATGCTTCTCCGGCGAGCAGCGAAACACCGTTATGTTCGAGACCGAAGCGGTTGCGGAACGGCAGCCCGCCCTCTCTGACCGGTTTCGAAATATCGTACAGAATCGGCGTTCCGGGATGGTCGGTTGTCCAGCAGGGCCAGGGTAAACCGTAATACTCACCCCTGCAGGGACTGTCTTCCTTTGCCTTGAGAGTTTCTATATCGAAAGAACCCCAGTTATCGGTATGTTTCCTGATCCGCTCGGGTGTAATACCCGCCCACCCGATGGTCAGGGCGCCGCGGTTGATCTCGCGGGTGATATCGTCGGGGATGTTCTTGATGTTCTTCGTAAAGGAATCGTAGAATCCAAATCGCTGCGCAAGCTCCATGATGATGTCATAATCGGGTTTCGACTCATAGATTGGATCGACGACTTTATAGCGCCACTGGACACTGCGATTTGTCGCGGTCGTGCTGCCAGTCGTCTCGTACTGGCTTGCCGCCGGAAGGAGGTACATGTTGTCGGTGCGGTCGACACTCGAAGCCACAGTGGTTGGAAACGGATCGATGACCACGACGAGGTCGATCTTGTTGAGCGCCTCGGTGACCCGGTTGAAACGGGCAAGGGAATTCCCCGAACAGCCCCAGACAACTACGGCTTTAAGATTGTGTTCCTGATCTATTTCCGAAACGTCTTCGAGAACGCCGTCATACCACCGGGCGATGGTGAATCCGGGTTTATTCATCATCTCTTTCGAGGAAAACCGTCCCCGCATCCATTCATAATCCACGTCCCATACCCGGCACCAGTGACGCCAGGACCCATCGGACAATCCGTAGTATGCGGGTAAGCTGTGCGAGAGTATACACATGTCGGTGGCACCCTGCACATTATCATGACCGCGAAGAATATTGGTACCGCCACCGGACATTCCCATGTTGCCAAGCACCAACTGGAGAATACAGTAAATGCGGGTATTCGAACTGCCAATGTGGTGCTGGGTCCCGCCCATGCACCAGATCAGGGTTCCCGGTTTATGGGTGACCAACATGCGGGCGACCTTTAGTAACTGTTCCGGACTTACACCGGTAATATCGCGGACAACTGAGGGAGGATATTTTTTCGCTTCCTCTTTGACCTCATCGATTCCATAGGTGCGCTGTTCTATAAATGCACGGTCTTCCCAGTTGTTTTCGAAAATAACGTTGAGGAGCCCCATGATGAAAGCGATGTCGGTTCCCGAGCGGATACGGACATACTCGTCGCACTTCGCAGCAGTTTTAGTGAAACGCGGATCGACACAAATCATCCGTGCGCCGTTGGCCTCTTTTGCATGGAGAATGTGCTGCATGGAAACCGGGTGCGCTTCCGCGGCATTTGATCCGATAAAAATGATCAGTTTGGTATGCCGGATGTCGTTAATGCTGTTGGTCATCGCGCCGTAGCCCCACGTGTTGGCGACACCGGCAACGGTGGTCGAATGGCAGATTCTCGCCTGGTGATCGACGTTATTCGTTCCCCAGAACGCGGCGAACTTGCGCTGAAGGTATGCCATCTCGGTCGAAACCTTGGCAGACCCCATCCACATGACCGAATCGGGACCGTACTTCTCACGGATGCCCAGGAGCTTTCTGGAAACTTCCGACATTGCCGTGTCCCAGGAAATGCGCTGCCACGCTCCCGCTTCTTTTTTCATCGGAAACTTCATGCGTTTCTCACTCCTGACCATGTCGATAGCGGCGGCACCCTTGCAACAGTGCGCTCCCCGCGAGACGGCATGATCAACCGCCGGCTCCTGTCGAACCCATATTCCCTTTTGGACTTCCGCAATGATACCGCAGCCGACTGAGCAGTGTGTGCAGATGGTCTTTACCTTCTTCGATCCGGGATACGGGGTCGTTTTCAGTTCCTCGGCGTCTGCCTTCCTCACAATTCCGGGGGCGCCCATGGCAAACGAGCCAATACTTCCACCACCGAAGATCATTTTCAGCGAATCTCTGCGGCCAATTTTTCCCGTACTGCTCATCATGATTCCTTCAGTTACTTGAGGGTTTCATAGTATCGCTTCCACTGCTCGGTTTCACGGTAGAGGACTTCCGGATATCCGGCATCCTTCTCTTCCGGAGTGTTCCCCCTGGCTGAAACCGCAAACGCACCGACGGTGGCTGTGGTAAGCGCGCTCTTTTTCAGAAATTTACGACGAGAATGATCTTTCATAAGTCGGTGTCCGATCTCTCGCAATGGAGTTATTCCCGGTGTTCGAACCGGTGTCACCGGGTAGTATTTTGAGTAGTATGAAGTGTTAAAGCACAAGAGTTAAAATAACATTTCAGGTGTAAAACGGCAAGAAATAATTACGGCAGGCAACTTCTTCCCTCCCGCGTCGGAGCATAACCTCTTTCCCTCCCAAAATCCGGAAAAAACCATCCC
>CAYWBT010000253.1:0-4068 GCA_964456585.1 uncultured bacterium | reverse complement strand
GGCGGCTCTCGCGTGCCTCTCATGCTCCGCTCGTTCATCCTTTACCTCCGCTCCCGACTGGAACTGCCCGTTCTGTGCAACGTTTAAGGGAGAGAAATCCTTCTATAACTTTATAGACGAACCGCTTCATCGCCGGAATTTCACCTAAAATTTTTCAGGTGAAATCACAACGGATGACATAGTATTTTTTTATGGTATCTTATCAATGGAAATTAAAAGAGAGGTTGAGAATGACATTCCGGAATGCAACATCTGCAGCACAACATATACGTGACAGGGGGTGGTTATCATGTTGAGGAAACTGACGAGATACATGCCGATCGTTTTCGTGCTCGGCCTGGCGTTCATGATGACTGGGTGTTATACGGTTGTCAGCAAGTCCTACACCGGCCCGGTGGGCATCGGCGAGAGCCGTGTGGTGCCGCGCGATGAGGCTGTCGACACTACCGCCGGGTACGAGGACGACTATGCGGAAGAGGACGACGGGGACTATTACGAGGATGAACCGTACGAGGGAGGCCTCGAAGCGGGGGAATATATTCCCGAGTATGTGGAAGAATACGTGGACGAAGATGGCCGGACGGTCATCAACAACTTTTACGGAAGCTACTCGCCGTACGGGTACGATCCCTGGTGGCAGGACGAATGGTACTACCATACGATCGCGTACGATCCCTACTGGCTCCATTACAGCCCGTTCGGGTATTCGTATCCGGGTTATCACTACGGTTTTATCGGGTACGGGTATGATCCCTGGTACGGGGATCCCTGGTACGGCGGAAGCCGCTTTTACTGGGGCAGCTATTCGCCGTATTACGCCTATGGCGGGTACTACGGATATCCCTACTATTACAATGATCCCTATTACTATGGCTATTATCATCCGCATCACTACTATAACGGCGGAGGAGGGGGCGGCTCCGGCAGCGAATATGTGCACAACAAGCCGGGTCGCAGGTCTGACCGGCTTGCCGGTATGCCGACCGGCAGTACGATCCCCGCAGGTGCGGGCGGCGGTGCTGGAAAGAGCATGACACGGGAAGGAATCGCACGGGCTTCGCGCCGGGCCATATCGGGAGACCAGGCGACCAAAGTGACACAGACTTCCCGCTCGACGCGCAGCAGTGCGTCGACGAGGAGAGTTTCCGCGAAACAAGCGGGATCGCGTGAAATCAGCCGGAGAACCCCGACAAAAAGAACGGCTACAACGAGGACAACACGCACAACGAGAAATACTTCGAAGGCGACGAACACTCGTGCGCGAAGCACCACGAGTAAGACGCGGAGCGGTAAAACGTCTTCCTCCACCCGAAACCGGACTTCACGGGTGCGGGTGATCTACAACAGGAACACGTCAAATCCAAATCACCCGGTTACCATCGAGAGAAACAGTTCGAGAAAGAGTCCGTCTTCAACGACGTCGTCACGGAAGAATACCATATACAGCAGCCGTCCGCAGTCTTCTGTCTCGACGAAAAGCACAAGCCGCATCTTAAGCGGTTACATAAGAAGCACACCGTCGAGTTCATCCAGGCAGTCGTACAGCCGGCCGACAAGCCAATCGAGATCGACCAGTACATCAAGGAGTAGTGGATCGTACCGGCCGAGCGCTCCGAGTCGCTCAAGCGGAAGTTCGACGCGGTCAGGGTCGTCAGGGAGTTCCAGCAGCAGTGGCGGCTCACGGTCGGGATCGTCAGGTAGTTCACGCAGCAGTGGCGGATCGTCGTCCGGTGGTTCTTCCGGCAGGAGGGGACGATGAAGAACACCAACGTATGGAGAGTAAGGACGATGAAATCACTGTCGCTTTATGCCTTTGCGGTGTTTTCGGTATGCGGATTGACAGCACCGGCCTACGCCCAGGAAGTGGTTTCGGGAAATGACATCGTTGTCGGCACGCGGGCGCTTGGCATGGGCGGTGCCCAGATCGCCGCTGTCGAGGATGTGACCGCGGTTATTCATAATCCTGCGGCGCTGACACGGCTGAAAAACTACGAAATTCTCCTGGGACTCGATATGCTCAAGAAAAAGAACGAAACCGCTCTTAGCGCTGAATATGTCAGCGGCACCGGCAGCGCACAGGAGAGCGCGGGCGGATTGGGATCTTTCGGCTTTGCCTACCCGGTTCCCACCGAGCGGGGGAGCCTGGTATTCGCCCTGTCGTATAACCGGGTGAAGGAATTTTCCGGATTGTTCAGGATGGACGGTTTCGATGAGTATGCGTTCGAAACGGACGATGATCTCTGGGGCGGTAACTTCTCGGACGAGACGTTCGATGATGGCAGTATGGGAGTGTATTCTCTCGCCGGAGCGGTCATGGTTTCGCCAAAGGTTTCTTTCGGTCTGTCGCTCGATGTCTGGAAGGGAACCTACAAGACAGACAATCGGTATCTTCGCAACGATTTCGATGGGCAGGTCTCATGGCTCGACATCACCGGCGGCGAGGATGATATTACCGCCTGGAGCCTGAAACCCTCCATACTCTACGAGGACCGTAATTTCAGTCTCGGCGCGTACATTCGGCTCCCGGTCACATATCATGTCAAGCAAGACAACTATGAGGAATATTACAGCCGTAATGACGGGTACTACTTCCGGCTCCATGAGAATATCGACCCAAATTCTTCCTACTGGGATGACGATTACTACTATTCAACGAGCTACAAGGTGGAATCCCCCATGGAAATCGGCATTGGTTGTGCATGGGGAACCGCCGGCAAGCGCCAGCTCGCGGTCGATATGACCTACGAAAACTGGAAAGAGGCGGAATTTAAACAAGAGTACGATCCGCACTACTTCCGCGACAAGTATAAAGCCACCATGAACTGGCGGGTCGGTTTCGAGCAGGCAATTCCGGGTCTCGACGTTATCGGTCGTATCGGATACCTGCATCAGCCGATCAACTTCAAGGGCCCGCGGCTCGATATGGCGGGAGAGCCGGAAATAACTATCGAGGACGAGCGTGATTTCATCACCTTTGGACTCGGCAAGAATTTCGACGAGAACCTCCGCTTCGATATCGCGTATGCACGCGGCTTCTCAAAGATGAAGGAAGGATTCAGGATAGACAAGGAAAACAGCAACCGGCTCTATGCATCGATGACATACCGGATGCCGATGATTTTGAAGTGACCACTCCGCCTCTTCGTACCTGAAGAGGGGTCGAAGATGGAGACGCTAAACCAAAAACGTGACTTTTATCCGTGATCCAATCTGTATGGTATACATTCAGTGACTGACGTTCGAATCGTCCGGATACCTGCTGCAAAAGGGGAATGAGAGTATTCCCCTTTTGCCGTGTATGGCGGTAGACCTCTGGTTTACTCGGGTGATCGCTTGTTTTTCCGAAATGACATAATGAAAACACAGAATAAAATGATACTAATCTTATAAAAAACTTGACAATACGAATCAGTTTGGACATTATGTGGAAGGCACTGATAATCTGCCGGTTCTCCATCAAAAAAAAGTCGCACCTGGGGACGATTTGCGGGATCGAGGGAAAGGTTTAGTGAGAAAAATAAATGCTTTTGAAGCGGGATTAATTGCGTTTGGGGCTGCTTTGAACGTTTCGATCGGTTATCTCGTAAGCGTTCTGAAACTACCGCTCTACCTCGATTCCATCGGCACTGTTTTCATTTCCGTCTTGTTCGGCTGGAAATTCGGTGTTATTACCGGACTGACAGGCCTGGTTATTATGGCGCTGACCGCCGTCCCAACCGTTCTGCCGTACGCCGGAACGGTGGCTGCCCTTGCCATCGTATCCGCTGTCCTCGCCCGGGCAGGTTTTCTCAGGAATGTCAGGGTAACCGTTTTCGGCGGATTGTTCCTCGGTCTGATTGCATCGCTGTTCTCGGTGCCGGTTACAACCTTCCTCTACGGCGGCGTTTCCCTGGCCGGCTCGGATGCGATCACCACCTTTTTCAAGGCATCGGGGATGCCGGTCTGGAAGAGCGTCCTCTTTGGGAGTATCATCACCGATCCACTCGACAAATGTGTTACCGCACTCATCTGTTTCTTTCTGATGAGATCCCTGTCCCCCCGGATGCTTGAACGAATTTCGCATAACAG
>CAYWBT010000252.1:0-4073 GCA_964456585.1 uncultured bacterium | reverse complement strand
CTGTTCGCAACACCGAGAAAATCATCCTTCCAATCCTCACCAGCAGTACAAAAAAAAGTGTTTCTGTCTTCTGTAAAAATAGTATGACCAGGCTTGGAACCAACAGGCGCGCACCGCGAAGACTTAAACGCGCTTGCTCCCCGGAGCCGGGTAAAGAATATTTATTTTTTTGCTTGACGAATGCCACAATATATTGTATTATCTTCTTAGTATGATACTATATATTATGTATTTTTAGGTGGAACGAAAACATCATGAAACTTACTCGCCTTGAAGCATACGGCTTTAAGTCGTTCGCCAAGAAACTCGATCTGAAGCTTGACGGCGGTATTACCGCGATTGTCGGACCAAACGGTTGCGGTAAAACGAACGTGGTCGATGCCATCCGGTGGGTACTCGGTGAACAACGTCCCTCGATGATACGTCTCGACAGGATGGAAGATGTCATTTTCAAGGGTTCCGGCACCCGACGGCAACTCGGAATGTCGGAAGTCTCCCTCACGGTCGAGAACTGTGCCGGCGTTATCCCCGTTGACCTGCCTGAAATAACCATTACCCGTCGGCTCTTCCGGTCCGGCGAATCGGAATACATGATAAACCGTAAGGCCTGCAGGCTCGCGGACATCAATGATATGTTTATGGATACCGGGATTGGCACCGATTCCTACAGCATGATCGAACAGAAGATGATCAATGCCATTCTCTCTGATAAAACCGAAGACCGCCGTCACATTTTCGAAGAAGCCGCCGGGATCACCAAGTATAAATCGCGGCGAAGATCAGCGCTGAACACCCTTCTGAGCATCGAAAACGACATCAACCGTCTCGGCGATATCATTACCGAACTTGATCGGCGGGTCACCTTGCTCAAGCGCCAGGCATCCAAAGCCGAGCGGTATCGGAAACTCAAGAGTGAGCTCAAGGCGCGAACCATCACCCTCGGAACGTTTGAAATTGATAAGCAACGGGAAACAACGGTTGCGGTCAGTGCCCAGCTGATTACTCTAGAATCCTCGATGGAAGCGGTGCGGGCACGGTCGAGCACGCTTACCGGCGAGATTGAAGACCTTTCGGCATCTTTGCTCGCGGTCGAAAAAGAGCTCACGGAAATCGCCGGGCGGTACGAGGCAAATGTACGTTCCATGGCTGAACGGGAGAATGACATTACGCGTTTCGAATCCCGTCTCGAATCACTCGGTGAGATGGCAGACCGGGCGCGCGAGACGTCGGCCCAGAATACGAAGGCACTCGAAAAACTGGCGGAAAGCCACGGGATATGCGCCGATAACCTCAGCAGTGTCAACGAACGGCTCGCCACCGCCGAGGCGGACTTTGAAGCCACCTCGAAACAATTCGGGGAATGCGGAAAAGAGGTTGCCGACAGGGTAGCCGCCCACCGGAACTGCGAACAGGAATACCGCCGTATCGAACGCGAGAATACTACTATCCGGGCTGCAGTGGATAATCTGAAAACCCGGCGGGAGGACGGAGAACAACGTCTTCAGGAGATAGCCTCACGGAGCGAGGAACTCGGAGCATCACTTGAAAAAACCGAGCAGGAAATTACCATGCTCGAGGATGAGAAACGAGCGGTGATGCAGGTGAAGGACGAAATAGCCGGCAATCTCGCCCGTATGAAAAAAGAACTATCTGATGTAAACGGCGAAAAAGAATTCATCGATCATCGTCTTCTGCAGGGGCATGAACGGCAGGTCGCGCTCAAAGCCGAAATCGATTTTTTGGCCGAGGTTATCCGTTCCTTCCAGGGACATTCCGAGGGGGTGCGAAACGTGGTCGGTTCGGATGACATGCGGAAACATGTTCTGGGTGTCCTCGCCGATGTCATATCTGCCGATGACGAGTATGTGCCGGCAATTGAAACCGCCCTGGCGACAAGCCTCCAGTTCTTCCTGGTCGATGCGTCCGAAGCTGGATTGGCGGGAGTCGGGCAGCTCACCGAGGATCGCGGAGGGAAAGCCGCGTTCCTGCCGGTACACGCCGATCAGACACCGGTGAAACAGCCCGCACCACCCAGCGGTGAAGGCATTATCTGCCCGGCAAGCGATGTCGTTCGGGCCGAGGCGCGTTTCAAACCGATCATCGACCGGCTCCTCGAGAAGGTAATTCTCGTCGATTCCCTCGCCACAGCACTCAGACTCCACAGCCGTTTTCAGGATTACTGCCTGGTGACACCTTCGGGTGAAATGGTCGGCAGGTACGGCGACATTCACGGTGGCCGTGAGCGGGAAGATGGAACGGCATCATCGATCGGCCGGCGGGAGAAGCTTGAGAAGCTCAGGACAGCGCTTTCGGGAATAAACGAGAATGTTGATACGCTCCAGAAGAGAAAAGCGAAGCTTCAGGAAACGTACGATACGCTCAAAACATCGATGCAGACCGCGGAAGAAAACAACCATGATGCGATGGCAAAACTCGCTGAAATATCCTCGCACGAGGCCCGTGCCCGGGCGCAACGAGACGCTGGAATCAGTCTCAAGAAAGAGCTTGAGGAAGAATCCAGAAAAATCAGGGAATCGTTCCGCACTCTCGATGAGGAGAATCGGAAGAATAATGATATAATTGAGCAGAACGAACGGACATTTATGCAACTGGGAGATCAACTCGGCCTGCTCGTCCATGAAATAAGCACCGCGAAGGAGAAACTCGAAGAGATCCGGTCAGAAATGAATACCGCAGGGATTGAACGTGCCGCACTACGCGAAAAAAAGGTTGCGTTCAAACACGAACTCGACGTTATGGGCGAACGAAGAGAATCGCTCGCTCACTCATCACGGCAGTTGCTCAGGGAGATAGAGGAGGCAGAAGCAGAGATACTCAGGATGGGCGAAAACAAAAAAGAGTCCGGGGAAATACTCGAGCGACTCACTAGGGAACATGCCGATTTTGGAAATAGTAAAATCGAGCTTGAACGGCGGTATACAGAACTGCGGTCGCTGAGGGCGGAAAAAGAACGTGCCCGACAGGATGTCCAGCAGGAACTGGTAGAGTTGTCGAAGAAAGAATCGGGGCTGATACTCGAAAAGGAAGAAGCGTCATTGATCATGTCCAACATCATCGAGCGGCTCTGCGAGGATTTTTTTATCACCCGTCAAGAGCTCCCGTCCGGGGGATTCGATCCCGGATTCAAACCGGAGAGCGAGAAACTGCTTCTGGGTGAACTACGCAAGAAGATTCATCTAATTGGCGATGTCAACCTGACAGCAGAAGCCGAATACAGCGAGGAGAAGAAACGGCTCGCTTTCCTCCAGGGAGAATATGATGATCTCACCGGTGCACGTGATACCCTGATCGAAACCGTTTCGCGGATCAACATCATTGCGCGGGCGCGCTTCATGGATACCCTCGACCAGATAAGGAGCAATTTCAGCAAAACGTTCCAGAATTTTTTCAATGGCGGCATCTGCGATCTCGCCCTGGAAGAAGGGGGCGATCCACTGGAGGCGAACATCGTGATCACCGCGCGGCCGCCCGGAAAAAACGTACGCTCGATCAGTCTTCTTTCGAGCGGTGAACGTGCGCTGACCGCAATCAGTCTCCTCTTCTCCATCTATATGGTCAAACCAAGCCCGTTCTGTATACTCGACGAAGTCGATGCGCCTCTCGACGATGCAAATATCGATCGGTTTCTGCATGTCATCAAGGAGTTTTCGAAAAAAACGCAATTTGTCATGGTCACCCATAACAAGAAGAGCATGGCACAGGCAGATAATCTCTATGGTATCACCATGAATGAACCGGGGCTTTCACATCTTGTAACGGTTCGTCTTTCCGAGGTGGATACCTATTCGTATGAACGCACCACCGGTGTCCAATCGGGTATGCCGGCCGATAGCGACACCGTGACAGTATAAAACCGGCATATGAGAATCTTTTTATCCCTCCCTTTCCAACGGACTCATCCCCAGCCTCCTTTTCTGCCCACGATTAGGGGATGAGTCCGGTTTTTTTAATTATTCAATAACAAGACCTAAAATACAACACCCTCATTTACCTCTTGACAAATATATACATCAGAATGTATAAATAAGCATATATATATAAGTCTTTATTGG
>CAYWBT010000251.1:0-4150 GCA_964456585.1 uncultured bacterium | reverse complement strand
CGTGGAGCTTGTCTTCCGTGACCGGTTCACGATCGAACTCGTACATTGCATCGAGGCGATCGGCAATGCCGGATGCTTTGTTGCTCATACGTTTCTCCTATAATCTTAAGTGATATTTTTTATTCAGATAGTTTTCTGGTAACAGTAATCGTACGTTTTTGATCTTCATAAGTAATATGAGTAATAAAAAATTCTTCACTTTTCGTATTTCTAATAATTTGACCAGCATTAATATCTAAATTTTCATCATATTCCATATCCCTCACATGATTGTCAAACTCATTGGTAATAATCGTTGGTTCTTCCATCAAGATAATTTCAGTACTTGTATACTTTTCCATTTTTACTTAATCCTTTATAAATAGGATGTTATGTCATAAATATCTGAAAACACATAACCAACATAAACAATCAATTAGGAAAGTTCACTTATCAATACCCGAGCCAGAGCTGGGTGAAGAACATGGTCGACTTGTATTCCTCGAACTTGCGGAAGTCTTTCTCGAAGGTGACCTGTTCCAGCTTGAAGCCGAAGCCGCCCCATATTTCGAACCCGAAATACGTACTCTTGTTCTCGATCTGCAGGGTCTGGTTTATCTGGCGGTAGTTGTTGTAATCCTGGATATAGTCCTTGTAGAGCGTTTCGAATTCCCTGAATCCCTGCATGCCGAAGGTGATGCTGGTGGCGGGCGATATCCGGTACTTGAGGGTGACCACCGGTATGCGGAGCAGGTAGTGGTCGAGGGGATTGAGCGATTCGGAACGTTCCTTCTTGTAGAAACGGAACTTGAGCCCTGGCGAAAATGTCCAGTCGCCGAGCTTTTTGGTGTAGACTAACTTGTTGATCATGCCGAACGTCGTAATGGTGTCTTTCGGCTGGAAAGTGTTGTCGTACATGGTTCCCTCGATCTGGCCGTTACGCTCGAACTTGACATGGTTCTCAATCGTGAGCGAGGATATGGCGCGAATCCGTGAATCGAGAAAGAACCGGTTCACCTTTGAGTTGCGGTATTCGACCTCGTCGTAGTAGAGGTCGCGGGTGTAGCTGGAATTCCGCCAGTTCGGTCCCGCAGAGTACATGAATCTGGTCGGTACGACGATAAACCTGTCCTGAATGTTGTCACGGATGCGTTCATACCGGTACTCGGCGAAGATGTTGCCGACTGTAAAGACATCGTAGTTCACCTTGGCTTTGACATAGTCGTTGTCGGTCCTGGTGTCGAGCCCGACGCCGCCGGTGCGGAAAGAACCGACCATGAGGTTCACATTCCGCTGCGGGGTAAACCGCAGGTAGAAGTGACGGCCTTTGCGGTCGAGTTCGTACGGCGTATCATACTTCATGTCGTTCTCACGGAAGTCGGGGATGGAGTTGTTGTTGAAATCATCCCCGAAGACGAATTCGTCCGGATCCGAATCGAACATCAGGAATGGCTCTTCATAGTCCGGGATGGCATTGTTGTTTTTCTCGTTGTCGGGAATACCATCATGATCATCGTCATTCCCCGGGAAAACGCCGTCCGGGTCCAAAAGCGACTGCATCTGGATTGCCATGACCCGCGTTATGTACATCGTGTCGGGGTACTGGTCGTCATCATCGTTGTCGTCGATCATGGTGACCCGCAGGTTGTTGTTGCGTGTGTTCATCTTGTTCGTTCCCGCCTCCGAGGGGATGAAGTAGTCCATCGATGGACGGTAGAATTTTCCCATCTTGAAGTACTCGCCCGCAAAACCGATGTGATCCCAGTCCTTTTTTACGATGAGGTAGTACGAATGATCGGACTGGAGGGAACGATACCCGCGGCGGGGCGATATATCCTGGGGTTGGTTCGAGGGCAAGCCGGTCCCGGGAACGCCGTCGGAGAACATGTAATAGTGGTTGTTGGTGACATACTCCCCGGAAACAGTGAAACCGAGGTAATTGAAGTGTGCATCGAAACCGTATATCATGTTTCCGACCTCGTATCCGAAATCGATCGAGATCGTGCGCATGTTCGAACTGTCCTTGATGTTGCCGTCAGCCTGTGCCATCGTGCGCCAGTATTCGGCGTTGTAGTGGTTCATGTTCTCGCCGATAGCATCATGTCCGCCGGACTTCTTCTTGGTCATGATCTGGGAGACCTGGATACGGTAGTCGTTTGCCACGGTGACATCTGCCTGTACGCGGGTTACCTGTTCGGTGATGCTGCCGATATCGAACAGGTAGACGACATACTCGTACCCGTTCACCTGCAGGGGTTTTGTCCCGGGCTCGACTATCCGGTAGTACTTTTCGGCGGCATCGAGGTCGAAGTTTTCTCCGATGCCTTTCGAATTCCATCCGCGCTGATGATCGTTCAGGTACAGGTAGTCGAGATACTTCGGCATGTACTCGTGGGTGGAAACCATGTCGAACGGCATTACGACGTTGACGCTTGACCGTGGCTCGAGGTAGCGCATTTCCGCCTGGCTGGTGGCGGCGGTCACCAGTTCGTTCCTCAGGTCGTCCATGATGACCAGGGGCGTGATGTCGGGACGGTATTTTCCGTTGACCCGGAGCTTGACATCGTGGATAATCGGCCCGTCACCGTCTTGCGGCGAATCATCGATGATCCGCACCGCGTAGATGAGCGGAGTCGGATGGTAATCGGACACACTGCCCTTGAGATCGTTGCCCTTTTCGCGCCGCGACTGGACGGCGTTGAGGGAGGAAAACGTCGTGCCGAGAGTCAAAGCCCCGAATTTCCGCCTGAGTTGGAGACCCCGCAGCATGATCGTATCCGGGATGGTGAGATCCGCAATACCCTGCATCAGGTTGGAATTCACCATGGTCGCCGAGTAATTCGCCGACTGAAAGTCAAACTTCATGCCGTTGATATTCGGTCTGCTCAGGGTTAGAGGTGTCAGCTTTGCCCGCAGCGATCCCGCGCCGACCGCCGATATCGCCCAGTCGTCGGTTGATTCCCGCGCCGACCAGATACCATCGATATAGTAGGCCATGTGACCATACGTAAGCTGGGAATTGACGTAGCCATACGGGTTCGATGAATCGGTCGTACCGTCATCGTTGATCAACTCATACCAGATTGAGCCGTTGCTCGTCATTTTTGTCAGCCGGTCGCCGAACTGGTTGTAGTACCATTTCTCACGGCGGTCTTCGATGATATTATAGTTCTCGAAGCCCCGGAACGCATAGTTCTCGTACCCATCCTGCATCTCATAATAGTCGTATCCCCAGCGCGGATAGAGATCGCTGTTTCTACCGAATTTCCCGACAAAAGTCTGGTTCCTCGCCTGGTTGTTCGAGGTATTCAACGCCTCGAGGTGTTCTTCGGTAGACATGCCGAGCCAATCTTCGTCTGAAAGTTTTCTTAAATCATAAATGCTTTGAGGAAATGATACGGCGGGGGCAAGGCATACAAGTGCGATGAGGAGCAACACAACTATACACATTCGCATCGAAATCTCCTCATATTAAAAAATGCTGAGTGCCAATGCCTGACCTGGTTTTTGTTCAGATGAGAAGAATACTTGTATACATTACTATGAAATGTACCACTGATGCAAGGAAATATTTCTCGAAAACGTTGAAAATTATGACATAACAGGTATTGTGCACAATTTTGTGGCAGAAAGCAAAATATCTTTTTGTGCGTGCCGACATGCACTATATTTTTCAGGTATCGTAATTGAAGGCTATGAGGAGCTGATCCGCAACTCTCGGGGTATGAGAAGGGAAAAAAAACCATGGCAAAACACATCGGAATCGTCGCCTGCAGCTCGGAGGGGGCGGCACTCTGCTATCGTACCATCTGTACCGAGGCACAGGCGTTCATGGGCGAGTTCAACCATCCCGAGGTCACCATGCACACCCTACCGCTCGCCAGGTACATGACGGCAATTTATGCGGGAGACTGGGAGGAGGTTGGCCGTCTTATAGCGGTTTCGGCGGCGCTTCTCGACCGTGCGGGTGCGACGTTCGCGATCATACCCGACAACACCATACACCAGGGGTTGGCGCTGGTTCGTGACAGGACACCGATTCCCTTCCTGCACATTGCAGAGGTGGTCGGTGCGGAAGCACGGCGCCGCGGATTTCGAAAAGTCGGGCTGACCGGAACGAAGTATCTGACAGCCGGCCCGGTCTACCGGGAAACACTTCCCGTGTACGGTG
>CAYWBT010000250.1:0-4191 GCA_964456585.1 uncultured bacterium | reverse complement strand
TGAGAGGGTATGATAATTTCCGCCTTTGCACCGAACATATTTCTGATTTCTTCCAGGCGCTCACGGGTAAGCGGCTTCGCGGAACGATCGGCAGGAGGGCGTACGACCGTATTGAGCTGGACTGAATCCGGCACTATTCTTTCGACTGCACGCACAAGGGCATTCAGTTCCTCCGGTGTATCGTTGATGGTGTTAACAAGCAGTATTTCGAGCCATAATTTGCCCCGGTATTGGTTCCTGAATGTAACGAGACCGTCGATAATCGTCTCAACCTTCAGATCGTGATGGGGACGATTGATCGTGTGAAACGTTTCCTCAACAGCGGTGTCGAGCGACGGCATCACGGCATCTGCTTCAAGAATGTCCGCGCGGACTTCCGGTATCCAGAGGAGAGTACCATTCGTGATAACACAGACGGGAATGTCGGTGATAGACTTGATATACCTGATAATGCGCCCTATTCCGGAATGGAGGGTCGGCTCCCCGGACCCTGAAAAGGTCACCCAGTCAGGAGCGGGGCCCTTTTCAAGCTTCTCCCTGATCTCGCGCCGGATTTCTTCAACCGGTATATACTCTTTCCGCACGAGCGTCGGTTCCGGTGTCTCTCCCACCTGGCAGTATATGCATGACAACGTGCATGTTTTAAGTGGCACGACATCCACACCAAGCGATAAACCGAGACGCCGGGAGGGTACCGGTCCGAAGATATGACCCATGTATCTATTCCCCTGGATACAACTGATGCAAAAATACTAATAATTATTTAAATATACCACCACTTTGTACCGTGGTCAAGTCACAACTAATCGGGTGATACCTCCTCTTTTTCACTCCGGTATCCCCGCTGGCGGTCATGGGAACATACTGTACCAATCAAAACACTTGACATACGGCGTGTTTGCATATATTATCTTGGCAGCATGGAGGCTCACCATGACCGTACTCGGTATTGAAACGGCAACCGAACGTCTCGGCGCCGCCCTTTTGATTGAACACGACCATAAACTCTATGAACGTCACGTCGATTCTCGAACATCCCACTGTGAACTCCTCACCGGATTCGTTATGGAGATTGTTCGGGAGGCGAATATACCCATCGATGAATTGGATTGCGTCGCGGTATCCATCGGGCCGGGAAGCTTTACCGGACTTCGCATTGGAATCGCTACCACAATGGGACTCGCATATGGTCTCGGCATCCCCGTCTGCGGCATCAATACCCTCGAAGGTCTTGCCGCACAGGTTGCGGTCAGCGAGGAACTGATCTGTCCGCTTATCGACGCGAAACGCTCAGAAGTCTATACTGCACTGTATCGCGGCAGCCAAAATATTCCCCGTGAGGTGAAATCACCCTGCACACTGCAGATTGCCGAACTGGCAGACATGCTCCGGTCAACAGGCGAAACCATCACCGTTACCGGACCCGCCGCCGCCATGTTCGAATCATACCTCACCGAGGTACTCGGCTCGTCTGTTACCTTTGCCTCCCCCACAGAAGCAAAACCCTCCGCAGCGGCCATCGCGGCTCTCGGACTTGCCGAACACCGCAGCGGAAAAAGCATCCATCCGGCGGCATTGAAACCACTGTACCTCCGAAGATCCGATGCGGAAATTGCCCGTAAACCATCAAAAACTCCCCCCGGCGCATCGATGCCGTGAATTCAAACCAACTGCATCGGACAATCCACGCCCATCACACACCTAAATCACGCATCAGACGCCACTGGTTTTCATCATGCTGAGCACATCGTTCACCCCGATACCTCGCATAGTTCTGTCAGGTGACGACATCACGATCACCCATTCGCCGAGTGGGTGCCAAACACGCGGATCGGTCGGTCCGAAAAGCACAATCGACGGCGTTTCTACGAAAGCGGCAAGATGGCTCACACCTGAATCATTCCCCAGGTAGAGCTCCGCTTCGGAGAGGATGGATGCCAGCTCTTGGAAAGATTCCGGCCGCGTGACACCGAATCCTTCTTGTGAAAGTACGCGATCCATCCCCCGCTCCTGTTCGGCAGGCCCGCTGATGAAGGTTACCGGCGATATACTCTTCCGCGCCACGGTTATAAAATGTTCGAGCGGCCAGTTCTTTTCGCGGCTACCACTCCCGGGATGTATGACAATCCCCGACCGTGTGGCACCCTCCTGCTTCCGAGCGGCAGCAATCATGGATGGAAAAAAATCGACGGACGATATTCCATCACCCTCGAAAACAGACATGAGATGTTCGGTTATATGATGGATTTGATCCGGAAAGGGCCGCGGATCGAGAAGCCGGCATCGATCGGCACCGGCTGAAAGCACCGTGCGGAGAATGCTCTCCCTGTCACCAGCGGTAAAAAAGATCACCTCATCAAAGGATGAAAAAAAAGACCGGAGAAAATCAGAGGGTGCCGCACCAGAATAGAGTGATGCGAATCCGGCGGTGTCACCGGAATGATACCCGGTAAAAAAACCCGACAAACGTGCCACAGCGAGCACGTTTTCAATGCCAAGCACCGACAGCTCAGCACCGGGATAACGGCTTTTCATGTACCAGGCAACCGGCATGGTCAGAATCGCATCGCCCAGACCGCCGGATCGTACGATGAGGTTTCTCATCGCTTGAGGATGTTCCCGGCCGACTTGAGGATATCATCGATATCGGCCATCCTTCCTTTACCGGTACGTCCGTCTGCAAGCAGTCCCTCTCCGGGACCCTCAAAGCTTACCCCGGCGTTTGCGAGGATTTTCACATTTTCTTGCACAATGGAATTTTCCCACATGCGGTTGTTCATAGCCGGCGCCATGATTATCGGTATGGAGGACATCATGGTGAGGACGGTGGTACTGACAAGCTCATCCGCTATACCGCACGCCGCCTTGCCAATAATATTTGCGGTCGCCGGTGCGACAATCAGAAGATCCGCCCGGTCAGCCAACGCGATATGTTCGAGCGTCCACTTGTTGTTTCTGTCGAACATGTTTACCGCGACAGGATTCTGTGAGATAGTCTCGAATGTCAGCGGTGTAATAAATTCCGTAGCATATTCAGTCATGATGACGAGCACTTCGGCATCTGATTTCTTGAGTTCCCTGACCAGCGTGGCACTCTTGTATGCCGCAATCCCACCGGTAACAGCAAGTACGATCGTTCGATCTCTGAACATTACCATCCCTCCTCTACTCCGTCCGGGTGATACCAGTCCGGCACTATGCAAGTTATCGTGCCGCTTGCCTCTCGCAATCCACCGACACTTTATGCCATGCTCAATTAAAAAGGGTGATGTGACGAATACGCGGCAATTTCAACACGTTTACCTTATATCACCTTATCGCTCTTCAGGTTCATTGCGTCCCCTAATGTTTTCGTTAATTATTCCCTATGTCTGAACTCCCAGGTGACGCATGATTTCACCAACAAGATACATTGAGCCGGTCACCATGACAAGACCATCTTTCCCCGCCTGCGACTGTGCTCTCTTCAGCGCTCTTACCGGATCAGGCTCGACATGAGCATGTTTTCCGCCATATAATCTCTTCATTTCCTGCGGTTCGAGTGCGCGCGGATTATCCACCCGTGTAAAGACGAAACGGTTTACCACCTCTCCCAGTATGCCGATCATCTGTTCACAGTCTTTGTCAGCGTTCATGCCGACAACCGCAACGATAGTTCTTCCCTGCTCCCGTTCCCTGAGGTAATCACGAACAACCGTCATGGCCCCGATGTTGCCCGCACAGTCAACGACCACTTCGGGATGATCGGCAACTTTCTGGAGCCTCCCCGGCCAATGTACCAATTCGATACCCGTTCGAGTTGTTTCGGGTGGTAGTGAAAAGCCGCGTGAAACAAGGATTTCAAGTGCAGCCAAGGCGACCGCAGCGTTCTGGTACTGAAACGCTCCCGCAAGGGGGAGATTGACAGCATCGAGGCGCCATTCTAAACCACTATAGTATAGTCTACTGTTGTTTTTCTGGCATCCTACATCGGTTCCGACACGAATGCACGGCGCTCCCACCGCTCTCGCCTGCTCCTCGATCACCGCCATAACCGCAGACTCCTGTGGAGCGGTCACGACCGGTATGCCGGGCTTGATGATGCCCGCCTTTTCGCGGGCAATGTCCTCGATTGTGTCACCAAGCTTGCCCTGATGATCGAGGGAAACCGATGTTATAACCGCCACATCGGGAGTGATAACGTTCGTCGAA
>CAYWBT010000249.1:0-4192 GCA_964456585.1 uncultured bacterium | reverse complement strand
TTTTTATCTATAGTATCCAGAATTTTTAACGACATACACCTACACTAAACCACCGTATTTCATGAGGGAAGTGTTCGCGTTGTTATCGCGGGGTAGTTACTTCCGCTGTGCCTTCTCCCAGCCGGTCAGCAAGCTGTGCATGATACAAACTCCGTGGAGAGACATGCCGGTCCCAAGACTCAATAAAGCCCTGGGGCTTATTATAATCGAGTAAGTTTTTATTAAATATCATGGCGTGGATGCCGATCTGCCCGAAAACATAGTTCTGTCCCACCGGTGGCTTCTGGCAGAGGAACATACCCTCACAATTCCAGAGGGTACTGTTTATCGACATCCAGCGGGGAACGCTCGATTGGGCGTATCGGAGGGTAATCGCGGTATTGACATTGTCGTACAGGGCGCCTGAAACCAAGGACATATGGGGTTCGCTGCTGCCGTATTTCTGGTGCTCGATGCAGTCTAAGAATACATTCGGGCCGCAGGTCTGAAAGCCACCCATGACAAACGTGTGACGGCCTTTTTTCGACTCGCAGCGCTGCACAAGGCAGAGTTGGCCGCATATCTGGAATGTGTACCTCCGCAAGCCTTGGCAGTTCGACACCGGTTCGACCGATTCGCAGTCCTGCACTGTCACCCATTTTGCACTTTGCCCGAGGAAGATTGCACTCCCGGCGAAATGGCAGGCGGTAACATTTCTCACCCAGACATTGACCGCATTATCGATGTGGATGAAATTCCAGTAATGGTTTTCATCGGCGTAATATTCCTCACCGTAATATGGCGAACGGTCCATGTTTCCGTACTCGGTGCTGCGGACGGTACGGTCGAAATCGGATTCACCGCGCAGGTTTTCGATGCCGACAGTGTAGAGTCTCCCGGGATCGTTGTAAGGTACTATTTCACCGCCGCCGAACCGGTCCTCGATGGCTACTGTGATCGGTGCGTCCACAGTGATTCTGGTGCCGTCAACGGCGGTAATTATCCGGTCAAAATCATAATGTTTGGGGAGTGTTCGTGTTGTTTCTTTCCATTTTAGATTGCTTTTACCCATGATCCTGAACCATTCATCGTTGCTTCGCCGCCGAACAATGACCTTTTCGCCGACAGAAAAATCCTTTGAGCTTTCAACATTGAACAATCGTGATCCCACTGGCACATACGTGTCGGTAATTTCAACCGCAGATTTCGAGAGATCTTCTTTTCCGGCTGAGCCATGCACGATCACCAGGTTAGCATCGAAATGCATGTCATACAGCGTTTCACGGGTGATTTTTCCCCGACCGAAGAGTACCGTACCATCTGCGTTCTGCCCCTCGCCTCGGAGAACGACACCAATCGCGGCAACATAAAGCGGCGAATCAAGCGTGTACCATCCTTTTTTCAAAAGCACCGCGCCACGAAACCCATACTCGTCTTGCGCAAGTGCTGACACCCGGTCTATCGCTGCCTGAATATGTGGGGCGTTATCTCCGGTAACCGGCCACACGGTTTCTTTTACCGGCACATACGGCAGGGCGATCCCACCGCCCCCATACCCGGCATGGGAAAAATCAGGGATACTATTCCCTGACACGTCGGGGATATAGACAAGCTTCCCATCAGCACCGGGATAGACGATGCTGGAGTTATTTTCTACGGCATGAACTGGGCCGGACGCTAAAAAAGCGGTGATCAGCAAGCAAAGAATACGGTGTAGTTTCATATTGCCACCATTCTGGTTGCGAATTCCACCTTCATGATTGATACAATACCGTTACTTATTGATAAATGGTGTCTGGTTAGGCATGTGAATCCGTTTCACCGGGCATTACCGGCGCCCATTTTTCCAGAAACTTATAGTAATCAGATGACCATGCCGCCGACTTGAATCGGGATATCTTTCTTAATTTTTCCAGAAGGGCACTCTCTTCGCTTGTCATCTGCGGCTTGTAACAGGTTGCGATATTTTCATACACATGATTAAGGGTGTACATGCCTCCCAAGGTAGTATCAGGTTGTAATCCTGAGTTCAAAACATACTTAAGCGCTGCACGGGGGTAACTTAAATCGCCCGTTGTATTAACTTCTTTCGCGGCATTGATGAGGGGGTAGACAAAATCATCCGAACCGAAGGGTTTCATGGTGATCACACCAATCCCCTTTTTGCGCAGTCGTTGTGCAAGAGGATCGAACGAATCCGTTTTCTGGCCTGTCCAGAGGAGATTATGGTAAAAATTATATGGGAAAATAACATAGTCGATGGGAATTTCATTCATCACAACTTCGGCTTCCTCTTCAAAATGCACCGCTATGCCTAACGCTCGTATTTTCCCCTGTTCCTTATATTTGAGCAGTTTTTCCCACTCCCCCCACCGGGGATCATCAGTTGATTTTGAGTGGAGTCGAACCATGTCAACGCAATCTTTACCCAACAGTCTCAGCACACGTTCGAATTCCTGTTCCATGGTACGACCATCATAGGGGAGCATGACAATGGATACAAGAACATCGTTGATTATCGGGGAAAGATACTTTCCCATCGGTTCGATCTGGTAAATTCTCCAGTTATGCTCGTAAATATCAAAGAGATTGATGCCGAGGTCGTACGCCTCTCTCACCATTTTTTCCCGTTCTTTGGTGAACGGGAGAAGGTTCTGGGACATGTGAGCACCGTAGGCAAATTTCGACACTTTAATGCCTGTCGTTCCTATCTCGCCCATCGGCATCGATCCGCCGTCTGGCTTCGATACGGTAACCTTTAAAAAATCTTCAGGTGCCATCGGCAGGCTTCTGTTACCTTTAAGGTTTAACGTACGGCGACCAAGAACGGAGCAACCTGCTGTCCCCAAAGCCGCAGCACCTGTAATGCCTTTTTGAATAAAAACTCTCCGTTTCATTACTATCCTCCAGAAAAAGTGATTTTATTAACTATTAATTGTGCGTTGTGGGATCACGATCAAACTGCCGTGAAAGCTCATTCCTCAACTCTTTCAACAATGTGGGATTTTTCTCAGCAAAATCGCGTGTTTCGTACAGATCTTCGGATATGTTAAACACCTCATCGGTCCCTTCATCCAGCGTTTTCCCGTTATGAATCAGTTTCCATGCACCCTTGCGGATTGCCATCCCGTTGGTGGTTCGCCAGTACAGGAGGCGTTCTTCCAGGGGAGATTTTCCCGCCACTGCGGGCCAGAGATTGACTCCTTCGATGTCCAATTCATCCGGCGGACTGCCTCCCGCCAGATGCAGGAGTGTGGGAAGAATATCATACACGATCATGGCATCAGTAACTTTATTCGGCGCGAGCGTTCCCGGCCAGTACATGAGAGCCGGTACCCGGATGCCTCCCTCGTAAAGCTGACCTTTCCATCCCCGTAATGGCCTATTGTCTCCATAACGGTCGATGGCGGTCGTCGTTCGATAGGTTGGAATGGGATCCAGGTATCCCTTCTTGCCGGCACTCTCGGCACCGTTATCACTGAAAAAGATTACCAGTGTATCCTGTTCCAGTTGTTCTTCCTTGAGCGCAGACACTATCCGGCCAATAGCATCATCCGCATGGGTAAGTGATGCGGCATAATAACGGCGTGATTCACTTTCAATACTATCATTGTATGGAGTAATCCACTTTTCAACTTCCTGCAGCGGCAGATGAGGCGCGTTGAACGCCGTATACAGGAAGAACGGTTTTGTCTTGTCACGTTTATCCTTGATGAACTGCACAGCTTCGTTCGCAATAAGGTCGGTGGCGTGGCCTTCTTCTTCGATGAATTTACCGTTACGGTGCCAGCTGACTTTGTTTTTTTGTGTGCGATGGGTGTACATATCAACCCAGGGGCCAAGAAATCCGTGAGCATGGTTGAACCCATAATTGATCGGACTCACATCCAGGGAATTGCCGAGATGCCACTTGCCGGTAATGGCCGTGTCATATCCCCGTTGCCTGAGAAGTTCCGCGACTGTAATCGAATTACGGGGAAGAGGCGGTTTCTCATGTGCGCCGATCGCACGAATGACACCGCTGCGGCTTGGTGGTTTTCCCGTCAAAAGCGATGCCCGGGTCGGTGTGCAGACCGGATACGCGTAGAATTGATCGAGTTCAACTCCACCCCGAGCCATCTTGTCAATGTTCGGTGTTTTAATTTCGGAACCGTGATATCCAAAATCGCTCCACCCCGCATCATCCATGACTATGAGGAGAACGTTGGGAGCG
>CAYWBT010000248.1:0-4204 GCA_964456585.1 uncultured bacterium | reverse complement strand
AGACGAGGAAACCCAGATTGTCAAGGGCGGCGGTTACTCATACCCCATGCACCGCGACTGGGGAGGATTTGTCGCGGAAGCCTGCGATCGCGCCGGTGGTCTGCGCCACATCCAGCCGGTACCGGTCAGGGGAGAACTGACCGACCGTGACGTGGTGCTCGCCGCAACGATGGAGCTCAATTCCGAACACCAGATACGTCAGTTCGAGAACTACCGGAAACAGGGAGCGCTCGTTATCCTGTTCGGGTCGCGGGTCGCCGGTGCCGGGCAGGCGGCCGATTATATCATCGACAACGGCCTCGAACCGGGCATCGTACCCGTCATGACCATCGACGACACCACGGTAACCGGGCCGATCGCCGGTATTGCAAACGTCATTAACATGTGGGCCTTTACCGCGGAATACGTTGCCGCGGTGACCCGCCAGGGTACCATGCCAACCCTCTGGCAGAGCATGTTTGTACCGGGTGCGGCTCAACGGAACGAGCGCATCGGTAAGGATATGTTCCACAACGATCTGCGTATCATGCCGGTTGAGAAAGGGATACTCGGCTTGCAATTCACCACGGCGATCGGGCTGTTTCTCACGGGAATCAGGCAGAACGAACTTGACCGTTTCAGCAAAGCGGGAAAAATTTGCGCCGAAACGATTTCCGGCGGTAACAAGGTCGTCGCGAGCGTCATCGGTCATTTCATGGTGTCTCAGAGCCGGATGCCGTCGTATCCGGATATTTTCACCGTGCGGGACAACCAGTACGGGATCGACCAGCTCGAGGGCGTGCTCGATGCCGGCGATGTTTGGCTGCACGTCGGCTATTCATACTACCCCGAGCGTGAATTGAAGTACGCCCGCGGGATCGGCGCGAAGACTGTCTGCGTGTTTACCCCAGGCCCCACCGACATCGGCGAAGGTATCCCCATCGAGCCTGACATGAGCCTCATCGACCTGTACATCGACCCCTACTGGAAGCACGGCGATGCTGTTGTCGAGGTGCCCGATTACGACACAAAGATCCTACCGCCCTCCGGCGTCGTGATGATCACGTGCTGGTGGATGCTTCTCGGCGAAACGATGGCCGAGCTGAAGAGCGGCAGGTAGCTCTCCAGGAATATTCGGGGCTCGTCCCCACGTATTCTGTAGAACCAAAGCATGTAGCCTCAGTAACATTTTTCCCATCCAAAATGAGAAAAAAATGTCTCATTGAGATCAAAAATGAGACAATATGCCGTTTTGGCAGTACGGTTATTTCGCCCTTTTTAGCCTTTTTTCTTCATAAGTACTCCATAATATTATGATTAAAAAATTACCCTGATTTTTGGCCTGTTTTTTGCGATTGAAAATACTTGTACTAATAAGGTATTGTGTGATTGAGCACTATGAAAATCACGATCACGTTTATTTGAGGTTAGTTATGGAATTCTACACCGACGAAATGTATGAGATCCTTGACGAGATGAATGCCGGAATAGAGGGCCTTTTCAATGAATGCCAAAGTTCAGAGGCTCTTGAGAGCTTGCTCCCGGTGCTCCGTCGAAAGTCAGGAGAATTTATCATGGATCTCGAGCAGGAAATCGAAAAAATGGAACTCATCGAGATGGTGGTGTAAAACACCGCTTTCCTCTCCTTGTTCCGATTAAGGTTTCCGGTGATGGTTGTGTGCTCTTGCAGAGAGTACGATAGTAGCGTTTGATGTTTCAATCCATTACACTCTGTACTAGTGCTCTCCGTTAACTGCAAGAAACGAAAACCACGCGAAACACAGTGTATAAACTCGGTTTCGCGCACCACCATCACCGGAATCCTTAAAAAGCAGCAAACACTTACCCCGGTAATCCTTCTTTTTTCCCCCCCGGAAGTTCCTTTCTTCTTCCTTAGCATCATGAGAATTTTTTTCTGCATCGGAAACTTCTTCCTCGTTTCAACCTGGAAGTTCTCTCTCGTTTTTCTTTTCCCATTCGGGTACTCGACGGTATCGCCTCGCAATCGCGGTGAGTCTCGGCGGCGCAAAAATCCGGGATAGCGGAAACAGATTCTTTATTTCCGAAAACGCGTGGAGAAAATACGTGAGAAAAGTACCGTTGTGACAGTAGAATTCCCTTGTTAATTTTACCCTGATTATGTATATGTGTGTGAATAGACTGTCGCGTATGAATTCATAATGGCAGGGGTCGGCAGTATTTACCGACATTTTGACCTTGGCACAATTGACTATGTCCCGTTTATGCACCAACTGGTAAAAAAATTCTTTTCCCCTTCCTCTTTGTGAACGTTACGATTACCTGTTTATCACTGTCATGCTTCCCCCGAAGCAGGGCCGATCGAAAGGAATTACCATGCAAAAACACCTGGTTGCTCCTGTTGTGCTTGTCATCGCGGTACTGACCGCCGGTACCGCCGCTCTTTCGGAGAATACGCCGGAAGGAACCGCCCGTGTATCGGCATATGGTTATGAAGGCTGCATCGAGCTTTCGAACGCGTCAACACGGGTCGTGCTCGAACCGAACTGCGGCGGGCGTATCATCGAATACTCCCGAAATGGGGTGAACTCGCTCTATGTGGACCCCGAACAGAACGGCTGGACCTGGACACCGGGCGAACGGGCGATCAATCCCAGCGGCGGTCGCTTCGACATCGGCCCTGAGATGATTGTTCCGCGGCGGTCAAACCTCTGGGTGGGCGCCTGGGAGGCGGAGATTACCGGTCCGCGGTCGGCACGCCTGACCAGCGTACGGGACGAATCGAGCGGAGTTCAGCTTGTCCGGGAGTTCACACTCGACCGGGATTCATCCCATCTCCGGGTCACCCAGACCATCATAAACATCAGCGATGAAATGAAACGTTACAACCACTGGAGCCGCACGCTCGCGGACGGCGGCGGCGTCTGCATCGTTCCCCTCAGCGATTTCAGCAGGTTCCCGTTGGGTTACATCTACTACGGGCCGGGGCCGGTTCTGAACTACCGTCACGAAGAGCATCCGAACATCCGGGTACGGGATGGGTACCTGGAGATACTGGGAACGCCGCCGCAACCGAAATTCGGCATCGATTCCTATGCCGGCTGGCTGGGATATATCACCCGGCGCGACCTGCTCTTCGTGAAGCGTTTCCCCGTCTTTCCCACGCGTCATTACGGCGAAGTGGCGGGCTATACCATCTCGCTCTGGTACTTCAAGGAATCCATGTGCGAACTGGAACCCATCGGGCCGCTGGAATACATCAAACCGGGGGAAAGTGCCTCGTTTACCGAGGACTGGTGGCTCCTGCCGTACAAGTGCCCGGCAAAGGGTGAGAATGTCGATCTGGCATCGTTTGAAACATTCGTGCAAGAAAACGCCCGCTAATCGGATTTTCGCCGTTTTCACCACAAAAAAACCGCCGGCCGTTTTCCGGTTACGCTGACGTCCACTGTTCGGAGCAGGTGCTCGCAGAGGGTGATGGCATTCCTGTCGGGGAATCGATTGCGTTTGTCACCCGGCCGTAGGATGGTACTGCATGGCTGCTGCCGCCATTAAGAGGATACAGAGTATCAGGACGATCCAGTCTGTTCCCCGGAACAACCGGCGCGTGGATGGGGACGGATCGAGTCCGCCGCGAAGTTCGAGACTGATGGCCGTCTGCTCGGAATACCGCATGGTCGCAAGCATCACCGGAAGCGCGAGCGGCATCCAGTTCGAGGGACGCCACATGTTTCTCCACTGCATGCCGCGGAGCTTCTGGGTCTCCACGATGGTTTGGATTTCCTGGAGGAGACGGGGGAAGAGGTTGATGACATGCGCCATGACCTGGCTCACCGTATCGGGAAACTTGAGTAGTTTGAACGTGTAGAATATCTCGCGCGGATCGGTCGACAGGACAACCATGAAGTTCACCAGGATCAGGTTCAGAAAACGGAGGGAATAACGTAATCCTTCGTGTATTCCCCGCACGCATCCCATCGTATACGTCGGTTCCTTCCACAGGTATGACAGAACAAAGACAGCCATGAGCATCGGTATCCCGACTGCAAAGAGCTTCAGCAGCACGAGCGCCCGCCCGAACCTTATCCTGCAGACAACAACAATCGCCAGAACAGCAAGCAGGTAGGCACCAAGGAAGGCAAGCCTGTCGACCATAAACACGACTACTGCCGTGGTTACGAGTATCAGCACCTTCGTCAACGGGTGCAGCCGGTTGATCATGTTATTCTGTTGTGTAGAATGAAAC
>CAYWBT010000247.1:0-4213 GCA_964456585.1 uncultured bacterium | reverse complement strand
ATCAAGTAAAATAAATCAGAAAACTATAACGTAACAATTTAATAAACAGTATGGTGCTCTGAATCTATTTCAATCGGCACTGAAACATCGGTCAAAGGTCTTCCTCTCGTGGTATACTTCTCTTCCCCTTCATGAACCGTCACACTGCGTTCCGACGCAGTATAATCCAGCTTGATGCACGTTCACATGCCGGAGAAGGTATCCAATCCGTGGAAAATTTCCTATAACTCCCTGATCCAGATGTTACGATAGCGGATCGGGCACTGATGATCCTGGAGAAAAATTGGCCCGGTGGGGCTTTCTTTTTCGCGAACTCCTCCGGGTGTCGCAGCAATTTCTACGTGATCCTGGATCAGAACGCCATTGTGAAGTACGGTGAGTATCGCCCGCCTGACAATCGCACCACTGGCGTTGAACACAGGAGCGCGAAAGATGATATTGTAGGTCTGCCACACTCCCGGCTGTCTGGAGACATTCACCAGTGGAATGTATTGCATGTAAAGAGCGCCAGCCATACCATTCGGGTAGGTTTCGTTATCGTAGGAATCGAGCACCTGAAGTTCGTAAATACCCTGAAGATAGACACCGCTGTTCCCGCGCCCCTGACCCGAACCCTCGACTTTTGACGGTGTACAAAACTCGAGGTGAAGCTGCATGTCCCCAAATTCACGCTTAGTCATGATTCCGCCGCCATTGACTTGCATGGCGCCATCCGCCACAATCCACTTCGAAGGATTGCCGCTGGTATCCGTCCATTCGTCGAGATTTGTTCCGTCGAACAAAACGATCGCATCCGAGGGGACATGACCCGCGAGGGCTGTTTCTACGCGCGGCTGTTGAAGATCGGCTGCCTGGACAGTACACGACCATGCGAGCAGAAGCATCATCGGGGCGACACACATTATACCAATTCTTTCATACATCCTTTTTTCTCCTTCGTTGTTGAGGAGTTGTGAAAGAAAACTATCATTAGAGCAATCTGTACGAGAGCGGCGGGTATATTCATCCCAACACTGCCGCCTCTTTCATTTTTGTGATATTCTCAACCGGCGTATTGACAGTAATCTCGCAACCACCGGACAGGATAAACTTTTCCCCCTGCATTCTTTGAACCAGATCCTTGGAAAGCTCGAAAACCGTATCACCCGGAAAGTCCTGGATAACCCTCACCGGATCAAGGTTGCCGCAGACGATGGTATCCCGGCCGAGAGCATCATATGCTTCCTCCATATCGACCATCCAGTCTATATCAACAATATCCAGGTATTCATGCGGGATTTCTTTTAATAAATGGGTAATGTTTCCACAAATGTGGAGCTTTACCAGTGCCCCCAGAGAATGGATATAATCGAAGAGCTCGATATGGAGAGGAACGATCATCTCACGGTACATGTCGGGAGCTATCTGCGAACAGATCGCATCGCCGACACCGATGATTGTGGCCCCGTTTTCGACCTGTGCCCGTGCAAAGTCTTTTGCGGTTATCAGGCATGTGTCCATGAGGGCGCGGACAAAATCAGGCTCCAGGGCTATGTTCAGGAGTATTTCGTTTACTCCGGCAAGGTCGCACGCCTCGGCCAGAGGGCCTTCTACCCACCCAATGATCGGCTTCGAATCACCCAGGAGTTCCCTGGAATACCGACAGGCCTCAATCCTGTCCCGTGTCCGCTCTGCCCGATACACGTCGGGATTTTTCAGGTTCTTCACATCGTCGATGGTTGTAACCACAGTATCACGGCATTGGGGGACCCCATCTTCGGGAAAGGTCACCTCGGCCCCGAAAGCCGACGTTTCCCGATAGGGATCGGAGAGCAGCATGATCGCATCATGATCGAAAAACTCGAGACACCGAACGTTCGATTCAACCAGGACCCGGTAGTCCGAGGCAAATTTCCTATACGTCGAACCGAAGAAACGGGCAGCAAAGTGCATGAAAATGGGATGAAACAGCACGTGGCCACCTGTTGTTCCGTCGTGTGCTAACTGTGAGAGTTGTTCATTTTTTGTCATGACATGCCTGTCGCAAGGTGTTTTTCTTCACCCCGATAACCGGTGAAAAATCCTTCGCCATACGTAAAAGCCTCCGGGAGTTCATACCGCACACACTCGATCCTCCAGCGCGGTATTATCGGCCTCATTCCGTCATCGATGGTGGAAGACCGACATTGCTTCGCCGCATAACATCGTCACTTCAGCGCCACGTCCCAGGGTTTGTCCATTTTTGCTGTGCCGTCCGGCCCGGATACCGTGAGCACAACGGAAGTGTAATAACCCGGCTTTTCCGTATAGTGGTGAATCGGATTCTGCTCGGTCGAAGTCGTCCCGTCCGGGAACTCCCAGAGCCAACTCGTGATATTCCCCACAGAGAGGTCGGTGAACGCGACAATGCGCCGTTCCATGTCGAGAACCTTAAACGACCAATCGGCGGCGATTTTCGGTTGGTATTGTCTTTCTACCGGCATCAGCCTGAACGCGCAGAGATGCGAGGCGTTACCGTACATGGTCGATTTGTGGGAGAGGTTGAAGAACGACTGGTTCTTTCTGGTTTCGTCGTAATCGATGATCGCCCAGGAAAGGCCAATAATCGCGTTTTCTTCAAGCCGTGAGACCTTCGCCCTCCCGGGCCCGTCGTAGGGTGCGTAGTCGAACGGGGTGATCCAGCATTCGAGGATAAGCTTCCCGCTCTCGCCATGCTTGAAATCGTACGAGTATGCCGCATTCGACCAGGGAAGCTCCCGAATCCAGGGTTGGCAGCCCCAGATCAGTGTCCACGGCTTGTTCACTGCGGGTGTGCAAATATGGTAATTCTGAGCATGTACACCGTGGAAGAGGGAATATCCCTCCCACTCGTCGAGTGTTTTATCTTCCCTGAGTTGGGGAATGAGCGCTCCTCCTGACAGGTCACCATCCACCACGAGCTCAAAAATATCGTTTGTTCCGCCGGGGAGGTCGAAATTCCAGAAGTCATCGTACGCTTCGTAGAGGAGGAAAATTGTATTCATGCCCTTGACCCAGCCGACAGTAACCGTGACATCGAGATCCTGCGGGTCACGCTTCGAGTTGTTCCCGGTATCGACGAGCTGATCGTTTCCAATGCGGTAGTCTTCCGGGACCATATCCCAGTCCGAGGGATCACCATCGATACAGGGAATACGGTCTGCCGGAAACTGGAAAACCTTGAACTCCATATCCGGTCGTTCGAGAGCCGATACGGAAGACCCGGTAACGAAAGAAAGAACAAATACCGCACAGGCGGCGAGAAGAATCCGCACGATAACCTCCTGATGTTTATTTTAGGTGCTTGTTATTCCGACCACAGCCATCCGGGAAGTCGGAACGTTATATATTTTGCTGGTCGTAGTAGATAAAAATCAGCCTTTGATGAATATAGTAGTATTATTTGCCGATACCAAAAAAAATTCTCTGTCATAATGAATCTGTCATTCCTGCCGCCGGCGCAGACCTGCCACCTGCAGGAAATCAACAAAACCGGATTGTATCGGATGGCAGGAATGATAGGGGGAATGGCTTGTCTCGCGGGAGTAAAGAGTGCCGATATCCGGTTTCTTTCCCTGTTGGAAAGCAATCTATCCGAATTCGGTTATGGTTAATACCGCTGCTGTGATCCGATATCACGAAGAGATTTTACTACCTTCAATGAAATGGTGTTTTTTGTTCTTCCGTGGCTTCAGCATTGCTATGAATGCCGCGAAAATAAGTATGATTCCCAGGAGAGAAACGATTGACGGGCCGCAGGAGAAATCGAAGCGATACGATAACGCAAGCCCTCCTATTGAAACTATTCCCCCTGTAAGCCATGCGATGAAAAGGCGTTTTCTAAAACTCTGAGCAAAAATGGCGGAAAAAGTAGCGGGAATGATCAGAAAAGAAAAAGTCAAGAGCACCCCGGCGATTTCGATAGTATAGGTAATAATAATCCCCATGGATGCATAAAAAAGAAAATCCCACCACATAATATTTATTCCGCTTTTCACGGCGCCTTTGTAATCAACTGAAACCTTTAAAAATCTATCATGAAAAATGTAGTAGAAAAAACCAGCAACGGAGCACACGACTGCAATTAGAACAATATCGTGCCACTGAACCCAGAGTATGCTTCCGGTGAGCATCTCCTCCATGTGAGTATCGCCACCTGCGGCAATAGCGAGCAGAAAAAGAGTCGCCGCAGCGGCAATTGCATATGACACCCCTA
>CAYWBT010000246.1:0-4252 GCA_964456585.1 uncultured bacterium | reverse complement strand
TCGGCACGCTGTGATTGGGGGTAACTCCATCGATGGTCAACCAGACGTACGGCCACGACGTATACCCATATGGCATAGCCGCCGTTGTAATTGCCAACGGCCCTGAAGGTTCATCGACGCTGTATTCAAGATCATTAACCGGATCACCGTCGGTATCCGCAATTATTGCATAAAATCCCCAAATTCTCCAGCGGTTGGCAGACTTGATCAATAGCCGATTCCACCCGGACTGTAACATAATTTCAAGAGCCGATTCATCTCGAAGCGGCTGACGGTCGGCTATCGGATAGGTGGCGATGAGGTGCCCGTTAATCCAAACCTTTGCTCCATCGCTTGCGCCGAAAAGCAGGCGGTACGGCTGAGCTTCCGGACTCCAGATATACACGTGGGCGTACGCCACTACCCATTCGTTGCCGCCGCTCGGCGCCCCCTCCCGCGAGGGCAGGAAGAATGTCGAAAGGTCAACGTAATCATCCTGATTGCGGCAGTAGAGACGGTCGTCCATGACAAGCCACGATTTCCCCCCTGCACTGTCACCAACGGCGGGTGTCACCGTCGTCTCACCGTCAAGGTAATCGGTGTCGAATCCGGAGTCGCCAATGTTGCGGTGCGGACCATTAATCAGCCACGTATTAATCCTTCGCTCATGTGCGGTAGCCGGCGTGAGAGACAATAAAATAAGCAGCATGCATATGACGGTAATCCTACTATTAAAAATGTGCCATCGTTTCATGGAAGGACCCTTCAGAATGTAGCGCTGCCTGCTGTCATAAACACACCTTTTGCATCGATGTGTTTATTGCATCCCCTGTGCGCGGTCAACGTCCTCTGCTCGATCTTCAGGAGACAGGGACGGTGTTTTCAAAACCCGACAACCACGCCGATCTGGTAGAGCATGAGATCGGTTTCGGATGTGAGAGCATTATACGAGGCAACGCCGCCAACCCGGCTGATAGAGCCCTCTTTGAGATATTCCGCTTCACCGCCATACAGGTAGCGGACCTTCAGGTCGATGTATACTTTCAAGAGACTAAGCGACAGTTTGTCAGCTTCGTATACCTTGATCATCAGGCCGCCGCCGATGCCAGAACTCAGCGTCAAATCATCGGCGTTTTTCGAGGAAAAAACCTTTTCATCAGCCGCATCGCTGATGTCCTCGACCGATGTTTCGGTATAGAGATAGGAAAAACCGACGAGACCATCCAGATAGGGTGACAGGATGCCGAAGTCCTCCTGGAGACGGAACACCAGGTGCCCGAGCACGATGTTGTTTGTCGTGTTTACCTGGACTGTCAGGTCGGGAATCGTAGTGCTCAGGGGTGCGTTGCGCTCTTCCCTGCCGTAACTGAGGTATCCCACTTCGAGACCGAACTTGAACGGCACGAGGGGCAGGGGCCGATAGAGCCCCTCAAGCGAAAAGCCGTACCCGTTATTGTCGACATTATCACCGAACTCGCCTTTCGGTACAGCGATGTTGAAACTGCCGCCGACATCGAACATGCTTGAACCGGCAACGCTGGTATGAACGAAGAGCACACCAAGCGAAAGTGTGATAACGAAGATTTTTGACGAACGGTGAAGCAGGTGAAGAAACCACATAGTATCCTCCAGGAGTATCGGTGAAGCAGTGAAGTAGATCATCTTTCTCGTTGAATATATAGTATGGCACGAAGGAAAAATCAAAGAAAAAGTCTTGTTTTCAGGAAATAAAGCACGTGTGATGCTGCCTTAAGGCAACTTAAGGAGAAAAAAGGTGCAGGTCTATACTGGCGATCCTGACGAAACGCCTCGGATTAGTCACTCCCCGTCAATCCGCCACGTCAAAAGACCGGTACGCCCGCGAATTTTCTCCTCGACCAGCCCGTTTACAGCGATGGTTTCGATGGCGGTCACAATGGCTTCTCTGAGCTCATCAGTCATGGTCTCGAGTGCCCCGGAGAAAAAGTTCAGGTAATTGGTAATGACCTGTTCCACTGGTTCGCTGCGATCCCAGGCGATTTCTTCAAAAGTAACGTCGGGGAAACGGCCCATGGTCAGGAGGATGTTGAAGAGGTAGATAATGATGGAATGATTGTCGCGGAGGGGCTTTTTCAGTATGCGTTCCCAGAGATCGGCAAGAATCAGGTTCCGCCGCTTCTCGGCCCAGGCTTTTATGAAGCATCCCCGACGGCTTGCTGCCACGAGCTTGTCGAACGTTACGGGATTTTTTATGGCTGGTGTCATGTTTGCGATAACGAGATCGAACCTGCGTTCCCAGCCGAGGCTCTCGAGGCTCAGCGTTTCCCATTCAGCCTGCACGATATCGATGCGGGTCGAAAGCTCAGCGGGGATGTTTTCACTCAGCCGTTCGAGCATGCCGGGCGAGAAATCGAGGGCGGTGACCTGTGCGCCGCGACGCGCCAGGAGCATGGCGAGCCTGCCGGTTCCGCAGCCTACATCGAGAACGGACATGCCTTCATGGAAGAGCTCTTTTTGTTCGAGGTCAGCGACGAGGGTGTCGAGTTTTTTCCGGGATTCAGTATCGAATCCACGGTCATATTCTTTCGACCTCGTATCCCAGAACGCCGGGGTCGAGTAGCCCCTGCCGACCAGTTCCGAAGAGCCGGTCAGGGAAAGTCGCCACTGCTCTTCCCAGAATTCCGGGGAATGGATGTCGAAGGAATTCGCGTGATTGCTGTCCAAAATGGTGTCCTTGCCCAAGGTGTGAACGGTGATTCGTACCGGTAGAATGTACCTTAAAATACACAATATTCCCGATAATTTCAACAGGTTTTGGAGTTCAGGCTCGTCCCGGTTTCTCAACCGCTGTGACCAGGGCCGCCATCTCCCGGTATCGTCCACTCCTTCTTAACTTCGCCCTTGAGGCCGATCATCACGGTGGTGATGGGCAGGATTTTCTCCGCGCTTGCCAGTGCCGCCTGGATGAGTGTGACGAGGCCATGACAACAGGGAACTTCCATGTATAGGCAGGTTATCGAATTAATCGTGTTCAACCTGAAAATCGATGCCAGTTTCTCTCGATACAAGTGCACATCATCGAGTTTCGGGCATCCGATAAGCAGTACTTTGTCCTTGAGAAATGTCTCGTGGAAATCCGCGCGGGCGAAGGGGACACAGTCGGCGGCAATCAGGATGTCCGCTCCCTCAAAATACGGCGCCGAGGGCGGAATCAGCTTGATCTGGATCGGCCAGTTGCCAAGTCGCGAGGGGCGGTGTTCGACCGACGATCCCGGTGTCTCAGGTGATTCATCCGGTGTAGCAAGGGACCGTATCGCCGATCCGGGACAGGAAAAAGGCGCGACCGGCTGTTCATCATCGGCGGGTACCCCGATGCCTTTTTCGGCGAGAAAGTCAAGGGCCTCACGGTAGTACGTCATGGCGCCGTGACTCTTCAGGTGCTGCAGATGCGCCTTCACCGTGTTTTTCCCCTGCCGGACAACATTTTCCATAACCTTGTGCTCATCGTACGGCGCAGCTTCCCTCTTCTCGACACTGATGGCGTCTTCGGGGCAGTGGCCGATACAGGCTCCGAGACCATCGCAAAAGAGGTCGCTCACCAGGCGCGCTGTGCCGTCTATGATCTGCAGGGCTCCTTCGGGGCAGTTGGGGATACAGAGCCCGCACCCGGTGCAGGCATCTTCATCGATGGTGATAATATCTCTCATGACCGTATTTTCTTCTCCCATGATAGTTTTCCTCGTTACGAATGATTGCTAAACTGCCTAAAGTATGACAGGCCGGCCAGTCGATTTGCCATGCTCCAGCACACCAGTATATGCATGTGGGTCACGGTTTCCCCTGGTTTCCGTTCTGTTCAACGATTATTTCTGAAGTGATCCTAAGGAGAGCCTGATGTCCGAAAGATAGGTCGTGGAAAAAAGCTCGTCCACCCGCCGGGACAGGGTCGCGAAAAAATCTCCCAAATTGCAGGAACCGCCGTCGCAGGCAGGGATGCTGAACATGCAGTTGCTGCCCTCTGGTTTCCCCTCGAACATCTCATAGATATCCCTGAGGGAGATTTCACTGGCGGATTTTTTCAGGGCGTACCCGCCGGACGGTCCGCGAGTCCCCGTAATAATGCCGGCCTTCACCAGGCGGCCGAGGACTTTGGCGAGATGTGCCTCGGATACCCCGAACGTTTCCGCGATTTCCCTGATCCTGACCAGTGTGCCCTGGTTGTACTGCAACATGACAAGCGCATGCAGGGCGAGTGACGTGGCGTCGGATGCTTTAAAGAAGTGTGCCATATGGC
>CAYWBT010000245.1:2116-4351 GCA_964456585.1 uncultured bacterium | reverse complement strand
GACCCCGGAATGTTCGCCATCGTTCGAATTAGTGAGTACCAGCACGGTCTGTTTTGCCATCGTCTTGCTCCCTTATTTTCAACATCGTGTGTCAAGGAAACTAAGTTCAACATATAACTACTCTTGTGCTCCGTCAACAACACCCTCAAATACAAAATCCCCTCTATGCGATGTGTTGCATAGAGGGGATTAATGTTTTGCTACTAATGAGCTGTTTTTTCGGCTTTGCTTCTCTCTTCGTTGTTTGAGAGAAGCAGGACAAGCTTCAGCCTGTCTTGCACCGAGGTTTCGTGAGATTGAAAACACTACTCAACTCCGGAAATGTGGTTTCAAGTGAAGGGTTAAGGAAGCGGTTCACCGGTGAGGGTGGAGAGGCGACTAATGTTAAAGATTTTCACAAAAAGAGCCTCGCCGAGAACGAACTGAGAAGTTACGCCACTGCCCATCTGCTTCGTAGTCCATGCCACTGTTCCACTGGGGCGAAGTTTGTGCACCTTGTAATTGAAGTCGAGGTAGGCATTTCCTTCAGTATCAGTTACGATGCTACTCACACTACCTGCCTCACTGGTATTGGTATACTCCCAGACCAGGTCTCCGGTCGTTGCATTCCGAGCTTGCACAAGGAGTGAACCGCCAAGGGCACCGATGGATCCTGCCTGGTAGACGATGTTCTGTGTTTCGGCAAGTGCAATCCAGCCACGCTGGTCGAGTGCGGGAGTCCGCATGAACCGTTCCCAAACCAGGTTCAGGTTCACGTCGAATTTTCGCACATACCAGTCCTCATAGCCATTCTCGGATCCCTCGCGAGTTTCTCCTCCGACGTAGAGGTTCATCTGGGAATCGAAAGCCATGTCCTCGATATCCTGTCCGAACTTCTTTGTCCAAAGGAGCGTACCTCCAGGAGAAACCTTGGCAATCCTACCACCGTAGAGTCGGCAGTAGATGTTGCCGTCGGGAGCGACGGTGATACCGTAAGAACTGCCCGTTGGATCAATGGTTGTCGCCCAGACGCCCTCTCCAGTGTCAACACTATGACACTCAAGGGGGCTCAGTCCGCTGGCATAGACATACTGACCAGCACCTGTCACGCTTTGAAGCGCTCCAAAGCCCTCTCCGCGCGTAGTCCACTCCAAAATACCAAAGGCATTCCACTTCGCGACGAAGGGAATGGCTGCGCCTGACGATCCCGGTCTCAGATACGAACCTACCACGAAAACGTCTCCGTTCTCGTTTTTTCCAGCTCCGTAGGTGGCGTACCCATCCGGCAACACCCACCCCGGCGTCGGATCAGCCATCACCGTGAAGCTCCAGAAATAATCCTGGTACATCACGTTTCCAGCCGTGTCTTCCGCGGAAGCGTACACATTGTAGAACGCACCCCAGATAAGAGGCTGGTTGGGGGTGAAGGTCACAGTATTGTTCTCGGTAACGACCAATCCTGGCATATTTCCACTGCCATAATAGATGGCTAGCGAAACATTCTGAACTGGTTCCGAGAAGGTAACTGTGATTACAACATCCCGAGAAACGTTCTCTGCGTCTGGCACTGGCGTTACGGAAATCACACTCGGCGGTGTGAGATCCACGGGTTCCGGTTCAGTCGTGAAGACACTATAGACCATCTCCATTGTATTCCCCGCAGTATCTTCCGCGGCGATACGCCATGCATACTGCGCATTTCTCATGAGTGATATGGATGGCATGAAAACGATCCGATTATCTTCAACCCGGCTTGTTCCGAAGACCAGCGACCCGCTCTTATGCAACACAATTTCTCCCGATCCAACCGGTTCGGAAAGTGTTGCAATGAGCTGAACCGTAACTGGCACGTCCGCTGCAAAGTCCTCTGGACTCACGTTCACTACGCTTGGAGGCGTAGTGTCGGTGGGGATGTACTCCGTAACGAATGTCCAGGTGCGCTCGTTCATCTTGTTCCCCGCCAAATCTTCTGCCTCGAGATGAGCAGTGTAGCTCGAACCCGAAACAAGCCGGCTGGGCGTAAAGACGATTTGCGTTTCCTGAACTTCCATTGCGCCCTGAACACTCGCGGTGTCGCCCCGCATCAGCACGATGCTTCCTGATCCGATTGATTCGGAAAAGATTGCTTCGACTGTTACGGAAACGGAAACATCCGTTGCGCCATTTACGGGACTCACACTCACCACAGACGGCGGTGTGACATCCACGGGTTCCGGTTCAGTCGTGAAGACACTATAGACCATCTCCATTGTATTC
>CAYWBT010000245.1:0-2016 GCA_964456585.1 uncultured bacterium | reverse complement strand
GACTCACACTCACCACAGACGGCGGTGTGACATCCACGGGTTCCGGTTCAGTCGTAAACGTGCTGCGGTAGGCGTTGGCCATCACGTTTTCTGCCGTATCCTCGGCTGATGCGACAATCATGTAAGTCGCATTCCAATCAAGGAGTCCGTCATGCGTGAGGGTAACCGTTGCGCCTTCCACCGTGATCGTGCGCTCGAGCGGGATGATTTGATCATCACGTTCGAGGTAGAGCACCACGTTTTGCACCGGTTCCGAGTAGGTAACCGTGATTGCGACATCACGAGAAACATCTGCGGCATCCGGAGCAGGACTCACGTTCACTACGCTTGGAGGCGTGGTGTCGGTGATACTACCTTGCTCAACACTGAAACCCCACACGAATTCCTCTTCAAGGAATCCCTGGAGAGAATCAACAATGCCGGAGGTGATCTTTGCCGAGAGCGTACTTCCCTCGCTCCATGCCGAAACAGGAGTGAAGATGAGCAGATTTCCCGAAATCGTACACGATCCAGGAATAGGAGCGCCTGAAGCGTCCGTAACGACAAACGCCGTGTCGCACACTATAGCGAGCGGACGGGTGAATTCCGCGACGAGCGGAATCAGAGCTGAGTTGACAGCGCTTCCGCTGGAAGGCGTTACCTTCGCAACCTGCAAAGGGTCAAGCGTTCTGAACTTCCATTCATATTCCCTGATCATGTTTCCCGAGAGATCCTTGACGCCGTCGAGGATGACGGTGTACCAAATACCCTGCTCGAAGCGATGTTCCCATGGGAAGAAGAACACCTCATTCTCGGATGCCGAGAATACGGCACCAGGAACGAAGTTGCTCCGATCGCTTGCAACCGTATCACCGAGAAAGACCCAAAGGCCATCCACGGCACTCTCCTGTTCCACAGGTTCAGAAAACTTGACGTGGATCGAGTCACCGATTGTGACGGTGACGCTTCCTACAGCCGGCCTCGTCGAAATGATTTCCGGGGGCGTTTTGTCCCCATCATCCGGAGAAGTAACTGGGTTCTTCTCGCATCCTGCCAATCCCGCAAAGGAAAGAAGGATGGAAAAGGCGAACCAACGAAACGTGCGAAACATCGCGTACCTCCTTCCGCCTCTCTGGCGGGAATATGGAGTAGCCCAAGTCGAAAGGACATTGGGATGAAAAACCACTTTTCCTTTCTGATATGTATTTTGAAAAGAGCTCTGCCAGCGATTAGCTTGTTATAGCACTCGCTTGACAACTGTGTATAGTATAGCATAAAACAACGAAAAACGCAACCTTTCTGAAGGTTGTCCTGAACGTTGAAGGGCAACCTTTCGGCTCGCTTCGTCAGAACTTCAGCGAGGTGAGTAAGCTCAAGATTGTCCCAAAATCACCGAGGAATAAGATTAGAAAAAATAGTAACTAGTAATAGAAGACAACAGCTGGAATATCTGTCTGTGGATAACTCTTGACAGAATTATTTTTGTGTGCTAGAATTGAGAAAATGAAAAAAAGGTTGGAAAATATAACCTTTCCCCTATCCTTTTTCTTGTAAAGATTACCGGATTTTGATACTTGGACAAACAGCCTGATTACACCAATCAGGCTGTTTTTTGCTCGCTATGCCTCAATCATCAGACCAAAATATAACAATAGGAAGCAAGGTGCGTGTTCGTATAAATGCAGACGAACCGAGAGTGCTTACTATATCGAGTGAAAAACTTGACCCCGTGAACGGTATTATTTCCCATGAATGCCCGCTTGGGCAGGCACTTCTCGGTGCGGAGGTTGGTACAACTGTTTCTTACTCGACCGCAACGGGAAAACCCTGCACCGTTGAGATTTTGAAGACACTTAGTAACTAAGGAATAGAAACTAGTGATTGGAAACTGAAGATCCTCGAATCACTAATTACTATTCATCGTTTTCACTTCCAACCTTTTGATCCTTACTTCAAGGTCTTCTATTTCTTCCTGTTGTTCCTTAATCGCCTGCAATAAGACGGCGGAGAGCTGGGTATAACGCACTAGTTTGTAGC
>CAYWBT010000244.1:0-4400 GCA_964456585.1 uncultured bacterium | reverse complement strand
GCCAAGAAATGAACGTCTCTTCATGCTGTGCCTCCCTGGTGGTTGTTCCCCCGTTCTCAGAGGGAAACAGCGACAGTCAAGAAAGTGAAATGCTCCCGGCTAACCAGGCGATTAAATGAGGAATAAACCACCCTTTTTGAACTATAGTATAACCCGACTGCGGAAAGAATGCGATGAAAAATAATACTTCTTGGTGGTATGTGTAATGACCGGTTCATTAAATTCTCACACCCACAATTACCAGAGCAGAGGGTACGTTCTCATTCCTGCTTCCGGGGATATAATCGGCAGAACGGGACATCTTTTCACACCGCAGCAGTTGAAACCTCGTTGAGCCCAATTTATTTTGACACATGATAAACTTTTACGTATATTATTGCATTAAGCTGGTTCACTACGTTGTTATCCGACGGCAGCGCATCATGTTCCTTTCGAGAGCCGGATAGACTATCCGGACGGGACACAGCCTTGACCGCGGCACGTTTCCCCTCGGTATAAATGTACTGAGATACTGTTCACAGCTTATGACGAACGTGTAGAAACCATCAATAATCTGACTCCTTATTTTCACCCTTTGTTGAACGGATTCACAAAAGCAAATGTTTAAAAAATTCATGAAAATCTGGACTGAACAGGCGTTCTCCTCGCAAATCGTTGAAGAATTTTTGTCCATGATCGACCACTCTCACGAGATGCTTGAGTATACCTTCAAGACACTCACCAAGCGGGGAAAAGGCAGGAAAATCGAGGAAAAAATATATATCAAGGATCAGCATATCAACTTTACCGAACAGGATATTCGCAAACGGGTGCTCATACACATCACAACGAATCCCGAATGCAATCTCCCCGCCTGTCTCGCCCTCATCAGCATTACGAAAGATGCAGAACGTATCGGAGATTATGTCAAGAATTTTCTCGAACTGAAAAATCTCATAAAAGATTCCAAAGGTGATACAAAGCTCTTTCAGAAACTGTTCGATCAAATTGGCACGTCCCTCCTCGATTTGTTCAAAATCGTCGCCACTGCATTCAAAGATTCTGATAAAAAACAAGCACTTGAAGCGATGAATGCCAGCCATGAAATCGCAGAAAAATGTGAAAATATTATCGCTGAAATTGTCGAATCTGACTACACGACACGGCAGGCTGTCGTCCTTGCTCTCGGCGCACGGTTTATGAAACGAATCGCCCGTCACCTCTCAAATATCGCATCGTCGATTATCAATCCCCTGACCGAAATCGACTTTTCGAGCAGGAAGCGAACCGGCTTTTTGGGATGATGGTCGCTACACCGTTTCAGCATAACCTTCCAGCACCCGTTCTCTGAACCGACACATCTGAATGATACGTGTGAATACAACATTTTTACATTCGGTGCTGTTATTATTCAGCGCTCATACACACATCAGACTTTTGAATTGTTCAACCGCTTCAGAACGATATTCTAAACATTTATTTAACTTTCCAGTTGACAATAGTAGCGAAAGCAATTTATCATGGAGCGAACGGCAATGTCCCGGATCGGTTTCCTCAACCAGATGTTCACCCTTCCCCGCCTTTCTGTTGGAGTAGAAAATAATGAAACGAATTGATCGTATAGTCATTCTGGCCATCAGTATTCTCATCCCGTCAGTCACCGCAACGAGCGCTCAAGTAGCGAACCCGAATGACGTTCAACTATCCGGCCAGTGGTTTCTTTCCTACCGGAACGGCCAATCGGGGGAGGTCGGCGAAAACAGTTTCCTTATCAAACGCGGGTATGTCAACGTAAAAAAACGTTTGAACGATACGATATCCGGGCGCATTACCCCCGATATCACCCACGACAGCACGGGTGACCTCAAAATGCGGCTCAAATACTGCTATGTCGATCTTGCATTCAAGAACAGGGGATTCCTGATAAAACCGCACGTCGAGTTCGGCCTCGTACACCGGCCCTGGATCGGATTCGAGGATCAGATCAATCGATACCGCATGCAGGGGAAAATGTTCCTTGATCGTAACAGTATCGTGAGTTCCGCTGATTTTGGTCTCACATTTTTCTCCCTTCTCGGGGGCGAACTTGATAAAGACTATCAGGAGAATGTTTCCAGCAAAAATCCCGGCACCTATGGCAGCATCGCTCTCGGTATCTATAATGGCGGCGGCTATCATGCTATCGAGCAGAATAACAACAAAACATTTGAATCACGAATTACGCTGCGGCCCCTGCCGGCACGTATTCCCGGATTTCAGGTTTCGTACCACGGGGTTATCGGCGAAGGCAACCGGGCCGACGGTCCCCGGTGGTCGCTCAACGCGTTCTTTGCATCACTGGAACACCGACGGTATGTTGTGACCGGCATGTACTTTACCGGCACCGGCAATTACAAAGGAGACGCTTTCGACAACGCCGGAAACGAGCTCGAGCAGTCCGGGTATTCGTTTTTCGGCGAAGTAAAGTTGTTCGACAAGAACATCAGCATCATCGGACGGTACGATATCTTCGACGACATGCCCAACAGCGATGATGACAGCTTGAAGCGGTTTATCGCCGGTGTTGCCTATCATCTGGAGGGTAACACCAAAGTCCTCGTCGATTATGACCTCAGTACGCGGGGTTCCCTATCCGAGTACGAAGAGCGGTTTGCCCAGGTTACCATCGAGTATAATTTCTAAGGCCGCTCTTCTCAGGTCACTCGTTTTCATCGTGTGGTTCGGGCAGCATAGAGAACATGGTTACAATTCACTATCACGAACCAACAAGCAGAGCAGGAGGTTGTATTGTGGAAACAAAAGAACCAGCTGTTCCTTCCATCCAAATCGGTGTAAGCCGCCCGGAACTCCCCCTCGTCGATCTCCCGTCCCCGGAAACCGTTTTCAAGGTGCCGCACATCGGATTCAAGCAAATGCTGACCCTGGTTCTCGGGCCGAGCATGATCGCTCTCGGAGTTTCCATCGGGAGCGGCGAATGGCTCCTCGGCCCTCTTGCCGCGGCAAAATACGGTTTTATCGGCATCGGCTGGATTATCCTGGTATCGGCGATTCTGCAAACCTTTTACAATGTCGAGGTCGGCCGTTACACAGTCGCCACCGGCGAGGTTCCCATTGTCGGGTTTACCCGCACACCGCCGGGAATACGATTCTGGGTGGCGTTTACCCTCCTTGTCATCTACGTGGCCTGGATATGGGGTGGCTGGGCAGCGGCTGCCGGACAAAGTCTCTTCACCCTCTTCACCGGCCGTCCACACCTCCCGGAAGAACTGGAAATCGTTCGCCTCATCGGCATCGGGCTCATGCTGCTCGCATTCGGCATGTTTTTATTCGGGGAACGCATATCCCGAACACTCGAAATTTTCAACACGGTGATGGTGTTTTTCTGCCTGTTTGCCCTGATTGGGATTGCGGTTGTTGTCGTGCCGTTCTCGTACTGGTCGAACGCATTTCGCGGGTTGGTTACATTTGCCTTGCCGCCGAAGGGAATCGACATTTCGCTTCTCGGCGCTCTTGCGGGATACACGGGATTTGCTTCCGGCATGAACTTCATGCTCGTCAACTACTACCGCGACAAGGGGTACGGCATGGGCAGCAGGGTCGGATATATCGCGGGTATCGTCGGCGGCACCCAGCATGAGATGCTTTCCTCCGGTGTAACCTTCCCGGACACCCCGCACAACAACGCGATCTGGAAACGTTGGTTCAAATTCCTGCTCATCGACCAGTGGGGAGTCTTCTTCATTGGCGCCATCATCGGCATGATGGTTCCGAGCATCCTGATAAGCTACCTCGCCGCAGTTCCGGGGGCGGGTGAGCCCAACATGACCAACATGCCCATCTATGCGGCGACCGAACTGGGCAGGCTCTATGGCCCGCTCCTGTTCTCCTTCACCCTCTTCGTCGGCGCGCTGACCCTGTTCAAGACCCAGAGCAACATTCTCGAGATGTTGATCCGCAACACGACCGACGCCGCCTACACGATGAGCGCGCGCTTCCGGGCGTACATCAAGGGCGATCCGCGGCGGTTTTACTATCCCTTCGCCCTCGTGCTTGTCATCTTCATCAGCATCATCATCCACCTGGCACTGCCGACCAGGCTGCTCATCATATCGGCCAACATGGCGAACTTCGCCGCGATTATCTTCCCGTTCGTCATCATGTACCTGAACCGTCAGCTGCCGAAGCCGGCAAAAATCAGGTGGGTCGGCTATGTCGCCCTCATACTGAATGTCATTTTCTTCGGCTTTTTCTTTGTCAACTTCCTCGCGGTTCAGCTGACAGGGACGGCGCTGGTGCAGTTCTGAGGCGGGGAGGGTTAGGACGGAACGGGAGGCTTTCTCCACGCGGATTACTTGTCCGCTCTTACCGGAGGGGCACATGCTGAAGAACATATTTTCCGATATTCCCGACGTACTGCCTGA
>CAYWBT010000243.1:0-4404 GCA_964456585.1 uncultured bacterium | reverse complement strand
TACGCCAGCCAGTTCTTCTTGAGCTCGACAAACGAATCGAACGAATCGCGGAGCAGGAACGGATTCTCCCGGAGTTCGTCCCCGATGGTCGAGGTGGGACGGACACCGTAATCATGCCCCGGCCACACCCGGGTTTCGGGCGGCAGGATCATGAGCTTGTCATGGAGGCTGTCGTATTCCTCGCGGGCGTCGTGACTGAAACCGGTGCCGCCGACCTTGCCCACGAACAGGGTGTCGCCGGTAACCAGCTCGTTGCCGGCATGGATGCAGATCCCGTCGGCGGTATGTCCCGGCGTATGGATAATCCTGAGCGGCACCTCTCCCAGCATGAGCGTATCGCCGTCCCTGAGCTCGACATCGCGGTATGACCGGCTGTTTTCATGCATGGCGATCTGCGCCCCGGTTTGGATTCGCATTTTAGCGTTGCCAAGGGTATGATCGATGTGATCGTGGGTGTTGATGACATACTTCAGCGTGAGACCGTGCCGATCGAGAAGACCGAGTATATCGTCAACTGCAAACCCCGGATCGATGACCGCCGCTTCTCCCGATGCTTCGTCGGCGATGAGGTAGGTAAAATTCCGGTCGCCGCCCGCCCGCAGTTGTTCGAAAATCATGTCGGTTCCGCTCCTTTCGGATGGTGGGTAGTCAGTTCGGTTGTCCGCTCTCTTCAACGGGATAGTGCCCGGGAATGTCATCGTGCGCCGTTACTACCTCCATTCGCGGTTGAAGCGGCGCCTTAGCTTCGAGATCACCTTCGACTGTTTTTTTTCCTCCAGCTTCATCCGCTGGTCCTTTTTAGCGGTGATCACTTCATACTCCCTGCGCATTTTCCGGTAATTTCCAAGGCGCTTCTCAGAAATAAGGCCATCCTGAACCGCCTTCATGACCGCGCAGTCAGGTTCGCCACCGTGGGAACAATCACTGAAGCGACACTGCCGCGCATATTCCTCGATATCATCGAAGGAAAGGGCCGGTTCCTCGAAAGCGTCCCAGAGCTGGAGTTCCCGTATTCCCGGCGTATCGATGATGAGTCCGCCCTGGGGGAGCACGATCAGGTTACGTACAGCGGTCGTGTGTTTGCCCCGATCATCATCCTCGCGAATCTCACCGGTCCGTAGAACGTCCTTTCCGGCAAGTTTATTGATGATCGTCGATTTTCCGACACCCGAAGGCCCGATGAGTACAATCGTTTTCCCCGTGTCGAGATACGGTTTCAGTTCATCCAGTCCCGTCCGTTCTTTTGCACTGAGAATGTGAAGGGGAACACCCGGCGCGATGGAAGCCACCTCATCAACCCGCTCTTCGATAGTGTCACAGATGTCCGCCTTGTTGAGGATGATCGCCGGTTGTGCGCCACCTTCCCATACCGTGACGAGATATCGTTCGATTCGCCGGGGATTGAGCACCTTGTTGAGGGAACTGACCCAGAAGGCGGTGTCGATGTTTGCGGCAAGGATCTGCTCTTCCGTTTCGATACCGGCGGACTTCCGGGAAAACTTAGTCTTCCTCGGCAGAACGTGCTCGATCGTGCCGAGCTCTTCCTTATTCTGAATCCTTACAACAACCCAGTCCCCCACCACGGGGAGTTCACCCCGTTCGATAACCTTATGACGCAGCTTCCCCGCGGTTGTGGCACGTATATCTCCGTTCGCGGTGAATACGACGTAGTTGGTCTTGTGCTGCACGGCGATTCTGCCGGAGATCACATCTTTCTGCTGAAATGGCTCGAACTGCTCCTCGAAGTGCCGATCCCAGCCCAAATCAGTTAAGTTCATCATGAACTCTCGCATTAACCTTAACGTGAAATAACCATACGGAATATGAACATGTCCGTAAAATATTTACATTTGCCTGAAAAGCAATCACGAAATTTTCATTTTTTCGACCAAAATCTCACTTGGTCAGCGTGACAGACGTTCAATCAGTTCCAGGGAAGCATCGATGCACACCTGCTCGCATTCCGGAGCATATCGTGAAGTCAGGACCGCGTAACCGCCCTCGAGGAACTCTTCCTTCGTGGGAAGGTAACCGCCGTGCCCTCCGGCGATACCTATCACGAAGGTTTTGTCGTACGGCGACTGCTGCTTGACCTTGAGACCGATCTCGGAGAAAACTTCCACCGGAAAGGTAACGAGCGCTGCATCGCCGATGAGAATCGCCTGCTGCCGCATGGAAATGGGGGCCGGATCGGGATTATCCTGAATCCATTGCGCCCAGCCGACCATTAATTCCGCCAGGAAAACATCGACCTTCGCCTGGTCTATCACGCGCTTTCCCAGAATCGGAGCATTCTTTTCCCGCTCGGCGAGCCGTTCGTTCGCTTCACGCTCCTGCTGCCGGGCCTCGGCAAGCGAAACCGGGCAGCTTGTTCGAAGCGGATAGTCGAAAAAGCCGTTCACCACGCCGACCAGGCTATCTCCCGCTGGTGCAATCTCCGGGAGGGCTTCGAGTACGGCATCGACCATCTGGTTGCCCTTGACCTCGGCATACCGGAAAGAACGCACCGGCATCTCCGCTCCGACAGCGGACAACTCGGCGGTATACCCGACCTTGATATCACCCTGGGCGGACTGGAAATAGGCAACCCATACGTCGTCGCCCACCGTTTCCCTGATCCCCCTGATCGCATAGTACGGCCAGTCCTCGGTGAAGTCGAGATTATGCAAATCCAGAGTCGAGGGATGACAGCCGTAAATGAACGCCACTCCCATGAGTCCACCCCGGGTATCCTCGACCTTGATGATACCCACCTCCGGATCGGGGTGCAGGCCGCCGTACCCGAGCCTGCGGTCGTTCCTGCCAAGCTCCGTAACCTCGGTCGCGCCGGTTCCGATCCGTGCGGGGACCCGGTTATTCCATGCGGAGACCGCGCTCTCGACAGAACGTTCGAGCAACAGCTCCTGATAGTCGCTCTCGGCATCGCGAACCATAGGGCCGGAATGGGTATGGGTGCAGCTGATGACGATATTGTCGCCGGGAATACCGGTCTTTTCGGTCACCCCGGCCCGGATACGGTTCATGAAGGCATGGTCGAGGTTGGCGAGAGAGAGTGTCATGAGCACCACGGTGGTCTGGTCATCACCTCCCGTTCCTTCAATGACGAGGCTGCGCGCATGGAGATCGTCATGCACGCCCTTGGAAACGTCGAGTCTTCGGTATCCGCGCATGGGCGTACCGACGGGCGGCGTAATAATCGTCTCGGCAACACCGGCTTTGATTGCCGACACCTCTGCCGGTTTATTCCGATCCGATCCGCCGCCGGTACATCCCGCCAACACGGCGATCATCACCATAGCCATCACCGCAGTCTTCGTTTGAAGAGTCCGGATAGAAACATGACGTCGCGTATCTTCAGCCAGCGACTGTTCTTTCATGATACATCCTCCCCATTATTCCGATCCAATGTTATCCGTTACCACCCACGACAGAAACGTCCGGTGAAAGCCTGCCAAAGTATTGCTCACCTTCACGCTCCCTGTTCCGCATGGCGAATCGCCGGATTAGAAGTAATGTACGATGCATGGAGTTCAATGTGCAATGTGAAATTTGAAATTTGAAATTTCGCTGTACGGTAGTATCTTACCGAATACAAGCCCGGTTAACGAACTTACATTCCGGAAAGGACACATGGATTTCTCCAGGATACACACCATCCCGATTGCCGATAGAACACACAAGGTTAAACGCTCGCAATTCGGGACGCTGCCGTCGGACGATTCCTTTGCCGCATGGTATGATTCGCTCCCGGATATTCTCGGCGCCCGTGACCTCAAGCATGCAGCGCGGGCAGTCGCCGCGGCATCCCGGGACGGCCGTGAAGTAATCTTCGCCATGGGAGCGCACCCGATCAAGTGCGGACTGAATCCGGTCATTATCGACCTCATGGAACGCGGGATAGTAACCGGTGTGGCACTCAATGGCGCCGGTTCCATCCACGATTTCGAACTGGCCTTTATTGGGGAGACGTCCGAGGATGTCGCCCAATCGCTCAAAAACGGTTCTTTCGGCATGGCCGAGGAAACCGGCAGAATACTCAACGAGGTGATGGCTTCCGGCCTGAAGCAGAATTTCGGCGCGGGAAAATCGGTCGGCTACCACATCGCGAACGCCAACTACCCCTACGCCGATAGCAGCATTCAGTGCGCCGGTATACGTCACGGTGTCGATGTGACCGTTCACATCGCTGTCGGTACCGACACGATTCACGTGCACCCGAACGCGGACGGTGCGGTCATCGGCAGGGCATCATACATCGACTTCATGCGTTTTACCGATCACATCGCCCGGCTCGAGGGAGGAGTCTACCTCAATATCGGATCAGCGGTATTGCTCCCGGAGGTGTTTTTAAAGACGCTCTCGGCGGTACGCAACATGGGTCACCAGGTCAGTAATTTCACTGCG
>CAYWBT010000242.1:0-4454 GCA_964456585.1 uncultured bacterium | reverse complement strand
CCGGCTACCGGATCGATTGTGCCGATTCTGTGGGATCGGGCGATGCGTTTTCGGCGGGATTCGTGCATGAGATTCTACATGGTTCCGGGTTGCAGAACGCCTGCGAACGGGGCAACATACTCGGAGCCCTCGTCGCAACGAAGCCGGGTGGCACGTGCACGGTGACCGGGGAGGAACTGGCGGCGTTTTCATCACGAGACGTGCCCCGTAATGTGCATCCCGATCTCGCCGATCTCCTCGAAGAATGGTAGCCCTTTCCGCTACAGGGCATTCTCCCCGCACGAGATGAAACAAATGCCTGCCCAAGCGGCGCCCGCGATTCACCAACTCCCCGGCACATTCCCCTTTTCTACCAGAACTTGCTGTAAATGACAACCATGATGGTCACCCAGATACCGCACCAGAGCCAGAGATTCCGATACCAGGGATACCCGTGCGAAAGTTCCTCCTGCGGTAGTGAGACCATGGATGGTTTCCAGACCAGGTCTTCGATCGGCTTCGGTTCCGGCGGACTGGTCAGGAGGCTGACCGTGAAACAAAAAATCAATGACAGGATGAAAACAACGCCCGCGAGGTTGAACTCGTTGACCTGCCATGCATAGGCCTGCTCGCCGATCTGCAGGAAATAGGGCAGCACGAAGAGGGGAAAGCACAACATCAAGGTCCAGAACGCGGCTTTCTCGGTCGTCCGCTTCCAGAATATGGCAAGGACGAACAACGCGGCGACCGGCGCGGCGATGAAGAACCAGCACTTCTGGAAAAATTCGAATATGGTCGGGAACCTGCCGACTATGGGAGCCCAGGATGCGCCCAGGATCAGGACGACCGTGCTGCAGATTCTGCCGGTGGTGATCAGGGCGTTTTCCGAACTGTCAGGTTTGATGGTGTGGAACAGCTCAAGGGTGAAGAGGGTGGAAGCCGAGTGAACCAGCGCCTCGATGGTACTCATCACCGCACCGCACAATCCCGCGAGTACCAGTCCTCGTAAGCCCCTGGTAACCAGCGTATTGACCACGAAGGGGTAGGCCATGTCCGGTTTCGCAAGGTTCGGATCGAGGGCATACGCGATGATGCCGGGAAATTCTATCGCCATGGTGGAAACGAGAATGAGAAACCCGGCGAAGATGATACCCATCGCCGAATCCCACCGTGACCGGGCACCGAGACAGCTCTGGATGAGCGGCTGGTTGGTGCACCAGTACCAGATGTTGACCGGTATGGTTAATACGAGCACGGCTGTCCAGGGAATCTCCGGATGGCTGAGCGGCTGGATAAGGTGCGCCCGCACACCGGTACCGACAATGGCGCTGAATCCACCATCCACAGTGAGCAGCCCCAGCACGGTTACGAGCAATCCGCCCCCGAGCAGGAGAATTCCCTGCAGAAGTTGTGTCCAGGCGACCGAAATCAATCCCCCGAAAACCGTGTAGGATCCGGCGACGAGCACCATGATCCAGATGCCGAGCAGCTTGTTCATGCCGAAAATCTGTTCCAGGAGAAAGCCGCCGGTATAGGCCACACCGGCAAGCATGATGAATACGAGGGCGAATATGCTGATCGCGGCATAAATGGTGCGCGGACGATTGCCGAACCGCAGGCCGAGGTACTGCGGTATGGTAATTACCTTCCTGTTCAGGTAGACGGGAATAAATATCCAGAGCATGATGAGCATGGCGACGAAGTTTGACAACTCCCAGTTGAAGACCGGCATCCCCCACTTGTAGGCGAATCCGCACGACCCGATGAACTGCTCGGTGCTCACCGAGGAGGCGAGCATGCCGAAGCCGATGAGAAACCAGGGAAGCCTGTTGGTGGTGACAAAGTAGTCGCGTGCTGTTTCTTTTTTCTTGCGACCTGCGAAAAAACCGATCATGATCACCAAAACGAAATAGCCGATGAATATGGCCAGATCCAGCGTGTTGATGTCTCCCATCCGTCCTTCCTTTCATGGTGAATATACCGCTCCGAACAGAGGTACCCCGGCGAAAAACGGCCGGATAACTACATATTTTGAACGATATGACCATTGGCAGTGAATGTCAATGTTTTTTCACTCGTCACCAAGCGGGCGGGAAGCGGTAAACTCCATTGTATTCTCATGCCCTCATCCGAATAATTATTTCAGAGAACTATAGTGATAAACGGTAAAACCCACCGGCTTGGTCGTGAGTGATATGCTGGAGAATAGAAATTGTTTTTCAAGGAGCCCGCCATGAGACGCCGCTCTTTTCTGAATCTCGCCGGCGTTTGTCGGCGTTTGTTCGATGATCGGCGAACCGGCGGTTTCGGCGGCTATCAGGGTATCTGGCGGCAGACGGATCCACAGCGGTACTTCGGCGGTTCCGATTCCCGCAAGGACGGCTGCGCGATCGGGTATTGAGTTGTTGCGTGTGCCCGGCTCGACAATATACTTGACACCGGGGGCCAATTTCCTTACATAATGAAATACCATGCTTATTTCATGGGTCCGTGGATACGGAGAAGTTCTACCCACTAACGGTTTTGTCATGATTCCATAAGACAGAACGGAGACAAACGTTGGCGATAACTTCAGGAGGGAACCGCAGATGAACCAACAAAAGAGCCTCAGAGAATATTACAAGTATGATGTATTCGCGTTTTTCAACGGCTTCGGGGGGCCGACATGGGGAGCGCTCACCTACTACATAAGCATACCGGTCGCGTTTCTGACCTTCCTCCACGCGAGCAAGATGCAGATTGGTATCATCACCGCGATTTTCTGGGCGGGATTTGCCATTCCCCAAGTCTGGGCCGCCTACGCTTCGGAAACGAAAAGAATTAAGAAAAGGTTTATGGCATACGTCGTTATTCTCGCGAGCTTCGCCTGGCTCATTATCGGTGTCTATACCCTGGCCACCGGGGGAGCTAACGAGAACCTGTCGATCTGGCTGTTTCTCCTTTTGTTCGCCTGGTCGTGTTCGCTGACCGGCATGTTCATGCCTGCCAACTTCTCCCTCCTCTTTAAAATCATTCCTTCCGAACGGCTCGGCCAGCTGCTGGGCATCGTGTTTGCCATACAGTTTGGCGGATTGGTCGTCGCGGGCCCGGTCATAAAGAAAATCGGCGTCACATTCGGAGAACCGGTCAATTATGCCATCCTCTTCCTCCTCACCTTCGCCATATCGATCGCCATCGCATTCATCCTCCTCTCCATCAAGGAGCCGGAAGGGGAACAAATCGAAGGGTCGCCGTCACTCGCCGCATACCTGGGCAAGTGTATCACTATTATTAAAACCGACCGGACACTCACCACCTTCATCATCGGCAAGTGGCTCATGAGCGGCCACTATGTCATGCTTGCCTTCATTCTCGCCTACCGCATCAGCGAACGCGGCTTCGATCCCCTGAACGTCGGCTGGTTTACCTCGCTCCATGCGCTCGGACTCTTCATCGGCGGATTTACCATCACCAAGATCGCCGACAGCTACGGCCCCAAGTACATGCTGCTGACATCGCATATCATCGCGATCATCTACACGATCATCGCCTGGCTCGTTCCCTCGTCCTCTGCATGGGTTATATTCGCGGCGTTCGTCATCTCCGGACTGGCGCAGATATCGGATAATGTGGGCTATACGAACATGTGCCTCTTCTGCTGCCCCACCGTTGATAAATCGACCTACGTTGCGGTGACCAATGTTGGTGTCAACATCTTTACCGTGCCGCTCCCCATCATTCTGGGGCTGCTCATGGACCGGGGAGTACTGACGTTTAACAGCACGTTTGCCATCATGCTAGGTATGATGGTTGTTGCTGTCCTGTATATAATGCTGGTCATGCGGAATCCTGGGGCGTACCTCAAGATGAAGGCGTCGCAAACAACCACTGCATAAGGAACGTGACAAGCGAAAATCCTCCCGCATGGGAGGAAGGGTAAGCATACCCGCAGCCGTCTCAGTGTGAGTCAATGGCGTACTATGAAAGTGCGTTTGCCGGAAATTTTTACATCTCTAACTCGAACCATGGCCGTTTGGTCATGAGCGCAGAAAGGGAACTGTATGGGCAATCCTCAGAGCTTGCGAGGTTATTACAAGTACACCGTATTCGCGTTTCTCAACGGTTTCGGTGGTTCGGTATGGGGCGGCTTTACCTTCTATATCGGAATCCCGGTTATTTATCTCTCCTTCCTGAATGCGAGCTCGGTGCAGATCGGGCTTGTTACCGCAATCTTCTGGGGTGCGCTCGCCATACCGCAATTCTGGGCTGCCTACATATCCGAGACGAAGCCGCTGAAAAAATACTGGATCGGCGGTGTCATTATGTCCTCCTGTATCACATGGCTCATACTCGGACTCTATATTCTCCTGACCGGCGCGGTGAACAGGAACCTGTCGATCTGGCTGTTCATGATACTCTTTACCTGGGCATGTTTCATCAAGGCGTTCGATGTCCCCGCGAATTCGGCACTCATATTCAAGCTGATCCCGGACGAC
>CAYWBT010000241.1:0-4470 GCA_964456585.1 uncultured bacterium | reverse complement strand
ATATTGTGAGACGCAGTCCGGTCGATGGCGAGTTAGAGGTAATCGCCGCAGGTATTACCGAGTGCAGTTATGTCGACGTAGGTCTCGAAGGTGGTGTGACGGTGACATATGTCATATCAGCGGTAAATGTATCCGGTGAGGGTGAGGAATCCGACCAGATAATTGCTACTCCCCAGGAAGGTTCTGCCGTTGAGGACGCCCCGGTTCCGTTCGAGCTTTCGCTGAACAATTTTCCGAATCCGTTCAATCCGTCGACCCGCCTGTCATACACTGTCCCCGTGGATGGCCAGGTCAACCTGACAGTGTTCAACCTTGTCGGGCAGCGTATGGCCACACTGGTCAACACGAACATGTCAGCCGGTAAGTACTCAGTCAGCTGGCATGGTGTCGATGAACTCGGCGAACACGCAAGCGCCGGTGTCTACATTGTCAGGCTCCAGGCCGGTAACAATGTAACGGTGAAGAAGATTACGCTTCTGTACTAAGCGGTATACATATACAGTAAGAAAGATAATAAAAGGTACGGTCATTACGGCCGTACCTTTTTTATCAATCCCTAAAGTATCCAGAGGGGGGCAGTGTAAAGTCCTTGTTTTTTAGTTGGAGGTGATGATAGACAAAAGGTTGTTTGTCGAGATATTGTCTCGGATAGAACGATAACGATGCAGTGCCGGTTAACATAAAGCCTTTGGGTATTAAACAGGGGATAGCTGTCTCTCGGAGGTGATCTTCAGTGAAATCCATCACATGTATTCCTATCCGACTCTTTCGCAGAAAAAACCTTGTTTCAAGTGTACGAATATCATAATTTGAACATGTTGGCAGGATAATTCGGAGTTATTAGCCCTCATGATTTTAATTTGAGGAATATCAGATCAGAAAGAGATTTCATTCAATTGATCGAGGTATTACCACATTCCGGCAAATGTATTCGACTATATATAACGCAGGCGCTTAGCTACCGTCCGTAAGTTTATTTAGTAAGGAGAAATTCTTTCATGTCGGCGATCAAAAACATCCCAAACATCGTCTCTTTATTGTTTCTTATCTCTATTGTAGTGCTTTTTTCATGCGCCCCGCATGAAATGGAAACGTCCATTCTGCAGGTTGGCCTCGGCGAAAAAGTCATCACACCTGACGAGAAAGTTCGCATGCGCGGTTTCGCCCGAAGCCAGGTTTCGACCGGTGTTCACGACGATCTCTATGCCCGCAGCCTCCTTGTTGAAGGTGCTGACGGCAGCACTGTCGTTCTGATGGCAGTTGCGCTCTGCGGTATGACCGAGGATTATGCCGAGCGAATACGTGCTATAATTACTGAGAAAACAGGTATCCCGGCAGCTAACGTGATTATCTCCTGCACACATACCCACTCCGGACCCAACGTTGGCAGTTCTCATGACACATTCAACAAGGAAGAGGTCGACAAAACAATAGCGAGCGAACAGTACCGTCAGTTCCTTGTTGACCAGTGCGCCGCAAGCGCGGTTGAGGCCTGGGAAAACCGTCAACCCGGAAAAATCGGCATCGAATCGACAACGGTATTCAACCTGGGAATGAATCGCCGGCGGCTTATCTACGGTGGCCTGCACCCTGATCCCGAGGTGGCGGTCATTAAAATTGAAGATGCACAGGGAGAACTGCTTGGTGTCGCGTTCAATTACGGCTGTCACCCGTCCGGGCTCGATTGGCAGAACACGCTATTATCCGAGGATTGGCCCTATTATTCGATAAGGGGAATCAAGGAGTCACTCGGCGAGGATATCTGGGTCGCGTATTACCAGTCTGCCGAGGGCGATATTAATCTCGGTTATAATTCGGAGCTGTCCGCTATCGGAGCCGAGATGCCCATTCGGAATTATGAGTATATCGAAAAAAAAGGCCGCCTCATGGCCGACGCAGTCCTCGAAAGCCTCCCTTCTGTGGAAACATCGGGCGGTCTTGACGTTGTATCTGTTTCGGACAGATTCGACTATCCGCTTCGCAATTCCTATCCCGTTTCCCTTGAACAGGCAGAACGCGATGCTGAAGAAGCGAAAAAACGCCTGAAGGAAGCGAAAGAAAATCCCGAACTGAAGGGCACGCGGATTCTGGATGGTTTCGTGGTTGAAGAGTTTCAGGCGATCCAGCGCTTCAGGAACGCCCGGAGGTTTTATCAGACGGAAAACAGGCCGTCAACGAGAAATCTCGAACAACAGGCTGTCCGTATCGGCGACGCTGTTTTTGTGACCTTTCCGGGCGAACTGTTTTCTGAGATCGGGCTTGCTATCAAGAACGGATCACCCCTCGATAAGACATATATAATCGGTGTATGCTGTGGACCTGGCGGTTATCTGCCAGCGGCGCACGAGTTCATTGAGGGCGATTATGAGGTTAATGGGAGTGCATACAGCCCCGAAACCGAGCCTTTCTGTGTCAGCTCGTCACTTGAACTGGTTGGGAAAATCAAAAACTGACAACAGGATTCGGACTTAGCGGATCAATTCTGGTGCACTGTCAAGCAAGTGGAAGTCTACCTGAATGATTATTCCGGCGTACGGAACGCGCGAAAGATAGCCTGCAGCGGTATTCTGACTTCTTCAACAATGATCGTCCGCACAGTTCGTTGAAGTATCTGACTCTGGAAGAATTTACAGGCTTTGTACGCTTCAGGATACTATAACACGGGGAACAAGGTTTGCTCTCAAACAGGCCTTTCCTGTCGTCCAAACGCAGTATATAGCTTACATACATTCATATCACTATTTTTAAGCTTACAATCCTGTCAATAACCTTCGATTTTATTTCTCCCTCAGCAAATCAAGCACTGGCCTCTTCGCAGTCTGCCACGATACGTATCAAAACCGGAACGTCAGTCTTGTCGACCAGACTGAACGGTTGTCAAACACAGCAGATACATCACATTCCAGATGGCTGGGAATGCAATAGACAAGAGGTTATTTACCGGGATAGTGATTCGGATAGAACGATTACGATGCTAGTCTTTTTAACTACTCTGCGGCTTGAATCGATTCAATGGATACGTGTCTCTAAAACGGAGTAAAACAATGATTAACAATCATATACGTAGCATAATATATCGATCAGTATGTGGAAAATACTTGCAAAAAGAATGTGGAAAGGGTACTATTCCTTTATCAACAAGAGTGTAAAGAATTTTGACTGCTCATATTTTGATATGGGGAATCCCGACTTATATAGTGAAACAACATACATCTGATTTTGAAGATTGAATTATGAGACATTATTTACTTGAACACTGGAGCTGACATGACCCATCGTGAAAGAATCAGAATTGCCCTCAATCACGAAGAACCAGACAGGCTGCCGATCGACAACGGCGGTGTTGTCAGCGGCATGCATGAAGTGGCGTACAGGAATCTGCTGGACTACCTCGGTATGGAGGATACCATCACCATTTATGATGGTGTCCAGAGGCTTGCCCTTGTGAAAGATGAAATCCTCGATCTGCTCGGAGTCGACACACGGTATCTTTTTGCCAACGCCCCTTCATTCTGGAAATACGAGGAACATGCGGATGGATCATGGGCAGATGAATTCGGCACAGGGTATGTTCGAAGTGAATACTATTGCGATTACCTCAATCCGGTACTGAAAAATGCCACAATGAAGGACCTGAAAGCTTATACCTTCCCCGATCCGAAAGATAGTGCCCGTTTCGAGGGATTACGTGATAAGGCACAGAACTTATACGACAACACAGATTATGCCCTCGTCGGCGGCAATATTTTCGCCCTTTATTATATCGGCTGGGTATTACGGGGCATGGAGCAGTTCATCATGGATGTGATGCTCGACAGGGAATTTTCAGATTATCTCATGGACAAAATTGTCGAGTGGAACATATCTTTCTTGGACAGCTATCTCTCGGAGATCGGAGATTATATCGAATATCAGTGGATTGGCGATGACTGGGGAGTTCAGAACGGCCCGCTTATTTCTCCCGGCATGTTCCGGGATACGGTGGCACCTCGATTCAAGAAGATCATCGACTTTATCAAAACAAAAACATCTGCAAAAGTCATTTACCACACCTGCGGTGCAACGTATTGGGTCATACAGGACCTGATAGACATTGGTGTCGATATTGTCCAGCCCCTTCAGGCGAATGCAGCCGGAAACGAAGATGCGGAACGCTTAAAGAGAGATTTCGGCGATAAGATATGTTTCCATGGTAACACTAACAACCAGGGCGTTTTCCATAGAAGCAAAGAAGAAGTCGTTGCCGATGCGCTTTACCGGATAAAACATCTCTCCCCGGGCGGCGGGTATATATTCTCATCCGGACACAACATTCAGCCAAACATGCCGCCGGAAAACATTCTTGCCCTGTTCAATACTGCAAGAGAATTCGGAAGGTATCCACTAGATATTGAAGGAATCGATGAAAAGCTGGCAGGGTTGAAAGCGAATGTGGTATGAAGGGCGTTGTGTAATGACGAAGTCATCAGT
>CAYWBT010000240.1:0-4479 GCA_964456585.1 uncultured bacterium | reverse complement strand
TACTTCAGGCGGCTGAGCCGGACGAGGTAGGTTTCATAGTCCATCATCCCCGTACCGCAAACCACCCACTCGAACGCCGGTAGCATCGAATCCTTCAGGAGCGCATCCTTGCAGTGGGCATAGCTGATGTCCTCGCCGATCAGGTCGAAGCACTCGTTGACAAGCTCCGTCGTGCGATAACACGTGCTCAGATTCATCATGTTCTGGGGATCGAGGGTCACCTGGATACGATCATCACCCACATCTTCTTTCAGCTTCATGTGCGCACGGGGATTATTGATGTTACAGCAGTTCAGCGCCTCAATTGCGAGGGCGACCTTGCTGCCTGAGGTATCTTTAAGTATCTGTTTCAGGGCTTCGACCGAGGCTTTCCACGCTTTTGGCGACCAATTGTCGCGATGCGGGAGTGTGGCGCTGCCATTCGCACAACTTCCCGTATGAGACACGATAAATGACAGGCCGAGCCGGTCTGCCGTTTCCACCTGACGGGCGACCCGGGCGTTGATTTTACGCCGTTCTGAGAGATCGGGATGAATGTTGTTGATGCACATGTGCAGGGTATAGAAGAGGACGTCGTGCTCCCTGAGCGCATCCTTCAGTTCCCGAATTTCCGCATCTCCGGCGTCTTTCCAGGTGTCGCCTCCCGCTTCGGCGGCTGTGTAGCCGTTATCGCGAATAGTCTTGACCCGCGCGGGAATGTCCATGTCTTTCTTGTAGGACAGCGAATAGGCGTTGCACGATAGGCGGATGGGAGTGTTCCCCGGCGTCAGATCGCGCTTCAGGTTGTCCGGCGGGCTCCAGGGATACAGGTACGATTCGTCTGCTGGAGCGGCATGAGCCGGTCGTCCTCCGTTCATGCCCATAAACAGTCCCGGCGCGGCAGCACTCGACGCGAGCAGTGTACGTCGTGTCATACGTTTCGACATGAAAATACCCTCCGTAGTGGTTGTGTGTTCTGTTCCGTCACCCTGTTTTGTTACCCGTAGAATTTCACGCCCACTTGTGCGGCGGTTTCCACGATATGCTTTTTCGCCTGCGGATACTTTTCTTCGGGAAGGTGTTCGATGAGCAGCGGCCGCGGCCAGCTCAGCCTGCTCCAGCGTACGAGGTAGGTCTCATAGTCCATCGTCCCTTCCCCGGCGGCAACCTCGGTGAGGTAGGCCGACATCAAATCCGGCGTGACCAGGGTATCCTTCGCGTGCCCCGCGATGATGTCTTCCCCGAGGAGATCGAAGCACTCGTTGATCAGTTCGGTCGTCCGGAAGTACGTACCGAGATTGATCATGTTGACCGGATCGAGGACGACCTTGAGTCGGGGATCACCCACCTCATCGATCAGCTGACGATGTGCCCGCGGATTGTTCATGCAGGTCAGATTGACCGCCTCTATACCGAACGCCACCTTCATCCCCGCGGTGTCGCTGAGGAGCTGCCTGATGGTTTTAACCGCGAGCGCCCATGTTTCCATGGTGAAGTTGTCACGGTGGATGGTGATGGGCTGCTCGCCGCTCCGGGTGCCGAGGTGGGTGGTGATCATCGGGCAGCCGACCCGTTCCGCGGCCTCGCACTGCTCGATGACATAACGGTGGTTCTTGCTTCGCTGTTCGAGGTCGGGATGGATGTTGTTTGCGTAGGTATGCATGTCGAAGAAGAACACGTCGTAGGTCTCGAGGGCATCCTTCAACTCACGGATTTCCGCTTCGGACGCCGTGTTCCAGGGATTTCTGCCTTCGCGTGGACCGGTTGCATTCCCGGCGGTAAAACCGGCGTCGCGAATGCGCTTTACCAGTTCGGTGATGCTTATTTCACGGGGGTAATCAAGGGTGGTTTTCCCTGACCACGAGCACAGGCGGATCGACGTTGATCCCGGCGTCAGATCCCGTTCGAGAACGGGCGGCGGACTCCAGGGGGTCAAAAAATCGAGGCTGTCCTTATCCGGGGAACGGTCAGCTACCTGCTCGGTATCGGAGCATGATATCCCGGTGAACATAGCCGCAGAGGAAGCTCCTGTGGCAAGTGCTTTCCGGCGGTTCATTGTATGTGACATGGTTTACTCCTATCGTAATTAACCGTTATCATCTATTGTTTCATTCCTCACTGATAAATAGTAACTCCCACCTGTGCGGCTGTTTCTTCAATGAATTTTTTCGCCGCCGGGTAGTCCTCGTCTTTAAGGTGTTCGATGATCAATGTCCGCGACCAGCTGAGTTTGCTCAGGCGCACCAGGTACGTCTCATAATCCATCATCCCCTTGCCGGGCAAAATCTGGGTGATGTACGCCGACATTCTGTTCGGCAGCACGTAGGTGTCCTTGGCGTGGGCCGCGATTATGTGTTCGCCGAGGAGATCGAATCCCATGTTGACCAGTTCAGTCGTTCGCAGGTAAGTCCCGAGATTGATCTGGTTCGTCGGATCATAGCACACCTGGCAGCGCGGATCGGCAACTTCCTCGATGAGCTGCAGGTGCGCTTTCGGGTTGTTGATATTGATCAGGTTGAGCGCTTCGATACCGAGGGCGACTTTCATGCCGGCGGTGTCGTTGAGAATCTGCTTGATTACCTTGACCGAGAGGTCCCAGGTCTCCCTGGTCCAGTTGTCCCGGTGAATGGTAACCGCAGAAACCGGGCTCCTGCTCCCCGTTTGAGTAGTGACCATCGGACAGCCGATCCGTTCAGCCGCCTCACACTGCTCGATAACGTGCCGGTGAATTTTTTTTCGTTCTTCCGGATCGGGATGGATGTTGTTCGCGTACGCATGCATGTCGAAAAAAGTGACATCGTAGGTTGTAAGCGCCTCCTTGAGCTCGCGAATCTCCGATTCGGGAACATCGAGCCAGGGATTCCGCTGGAACATCCCGACCGATGCGTTTGTCGATGTATACCCCTGATCCCGGACCCGCTTGACCATGTCGGTAATGCTCATGTCGTTCCGGTAATTCATGATGGTTGTGCTCGACCACGAGGCGAGCCGGATCGGCGTTGTTCCTGGAGTCAAATCCCGCTTGAGATCTCCCGGCGGACTCCAGGGCGAGAGAAACGGGGCAACTGACGTTTCCGGGAGAATTCCGGGAGCTGCCGGTGCACGATTGGCAGCAAGCATCAGGCCGGTCGATGCCGCACCCGCTGTAAGCACCTTACGTCGTGTCATTGTTCCAGACATATACACATCCTCCTGCAGTAATGAAGTGTTATAACCTCTAGTTATTGCATGCATTTATATGGCAAAGAGCCTGCGAGATATTCCACCAAAACAAGAGAGGGCACTCTGGTACACTCTGTCAGCGGACGACAGAGCACTCCAGAATATCACTTAATTATGTCGTTAAAACGGCGACCATGATGGAGCATAATCACTCGCGGGATTATCTGTTACCCTGGTCAGGTTTGAACCGTCTACATGTATGAGGTATATTTCATTATTACCATCTCTATCAGAATAAAAAGCGATGTGAGAGCTGTCAGGCGACCAGCAGGGGCCATGCTCATTAGCGGGATTATTTGTCAACCTGCTCTGATTCGAACCGTCCGCGTCCATGACATATATCTCGGGATTGCCGTCCCTATCAGAATAAAAAGCGATGCGGGAACCATCAGGCGACCAGGATGGGTCCCTATCATTGGCTGAATTATTTGTTAAGTTTATCAGGTTTGAACCATCTGTAGTCATGACATATATCTCAGAATTACCACCTCGCCGAGAATCAAAAACAATTTGAGAACTGTCAGGCGACCAGGAGGGAGAAAAATCATCGGAGGGATAATTGGTAATCTTTCTCAGATTGGAGCCATCGGTATTCATGATGAATACACTCCTATAACCGCCGCTCGACGGATTATCAGAGGTGAACGCAATGCTCAAGCCATCAGGAGACCAGGTCGGTTGATAATCATTGTACGGACTGTTCGTTAACCTCGTCTGGTTCGAGCCGTCGGCGTTCATGACATAAATTTCATTCGCCGTCGCAAAATTGCCGTCACGGCTGGTTCCGAACACGATGCGGGAACCGTCCGGCGACCAGCAGGGTCCAAAATCATAGTGCTGGTTACTGGTCAACCGGATCACGTTTGAACCGTCCGCTTCCATGACGTAGAGCTGCAACTTGCCATCCCGGTCAGAATTAAAGACAATCTTGCCTTCCGCGGCAGCTATCGGAGAAGCGGTGAAGTTCTGCGCCTGATCTGATGTCACATTGTCAAATGTTTGACTGGCAGGGGTAAACGTATAACCGGACTTTGTCGGAGTTACTGTGTAATTCCCACCTTCGTCAACTGTGAACGAATAGGTGCCGCCATCATTTACCGTCTGGCTAGCTGAAGCATCTCCATCTAACGTTACCGTTACACCGTCGGAACCTGATACTGTGCCGGAAATTTTATACGTGGTTGTTTCCGGAGTGAAAGTACCGCGGGCAACACGGAAGCCAACGGTGTAGTACCCGGAACCCTGGTTGGGGAGACGCCTGGAAGACCGGCAGGTGTT
>CAYWBT010000239.1:0-4514 GCA_964456585.1 uncultured bacterium | reverse complement strand
GCGCATCAGGCCAAGATCCTCGAGTCCCATCTGCGAGTTGCCGTCTTCTCCGATGCCGATTCCTGCGTGGGTGCCCACGATGCGTACCGGGGCTTCGGAATATGCCACCGAGATGCGTATCGTGTCATACCGGCCGGTCACAAAGCAGGCAAAGGAACAGATAAACGGCTTCTTGCCGGCTAGCGCAAGACCCGCACCGACACCGATCATGTTCGCCTCGGAAATTCCCATTTCAAAAAAGCGCTCCGGATACTTTTCAGCGAACATTTTCGACATCGTCGATTTTGAAAGATCCGCATCCAGAACAACAATATTTTCATCACGGCCTCCGAGCTCAAGCAACGCCTGACCGAAAGATTTTCTCGTGGCTGTAGCCATAGTCTTCTCCTCTATAGTCTTTACCCCTACGAATTTTCTATTTCCTTGATTGCCGCCTCCGCCTGTTCTGCATTCGGAGCCACACCATGCCAGTCGACCAGGCCTTCCATGAACGAAACACCTTTCCCCTTGACCGTATCAGCGACAATAAATGTCGGCTTGCCCTTCGTCGCTCTGGCTTCTTCAAACGCCCCGATGATCGCATCAAAATCATGGCCGTCGATTTCAAGCACGTGCCATCCAAAGGCTCGCCATTTGTCGGCAATCGGCTCGATTGGCATCACATCCTTTACGTAACCATCAATCTGTGCCTTGTTATAATCGAGGATGCAGACCAGGTTGTCCAGCTTGTACTTAGACGCACTGAGAGAGGCTTCCCATATCTGTCCCTCCTGGCTCTCGCCATCGCCAACAAGGCAGTAAACACGATAGGCGCCGCCGTTCAGCTTTGATGCCAGCGCATAACCGATCGCTATACTCAATCCCTGTCCCAGCGAACCTGTCGAGGCTTCGAGGGCGGCAAGTCTGCAGCGATCCGGATGGCCCTGGAACGGGGATCCAACCTGCCGCAACCTCATGGTATCCTCGCTGTTCCAATACCCCATTTCCGCCATGACCGCATAAAGACCGGGGGTACCATGCCCCTTCGAGAGCACGAACCGGTCCCGGTTTTCCAGGTGGGGATGTGCAGGGTCGTGGTTCATTTCGTGTGCGTAGAGCGCGACAAGCAATTCCATTTCAGACAGCGACCCTCCTGAATGACCGCTCCCCGCAGCATGGAGCATTTTTATCACATCAATCCGCGCTCTTTTCGCCAGGTCTTCGAGTCGTGACCTATCATAGTGTTTCGGCAATAGCATCCTCCTTTTTTATAAAAAACAAATTGTTATCGCACAATTATTACCCAGATTCACCTGTGCTAAATAGTCACATATATATACACAATGATGGAGAAATTCGCAAGCATCTAATGTAAGGCAGGCCGAATTCTGGCCGACACCGAGGGTACTTTATTGCGATGTCGCTATAATTACCGCTTGACATCCTGAAAAAAAGCGGTAGATTGAGAGAAACACTGGAAACCCAAAATGTTTTTTGGTTTTTGAGGCGACCATGACTCACTCGTCAATTGAAAAAACCTCGCTCATCCTTGACAGCGTCATTCCCCATGCCCGCAAGCTTTTTCGGACTTTCGGCTACAAAAAAACGACCGTTGACGACATCGCGTCCGGCGTGTTTATGAGTAAAAAAACCCTTTATGCCGTCTTTCACTCCAAGGAAGCGATATTGAGAGAGACAATCTGGCGCGATACTGTCGAAACGATGCGCATTTTCGAAGCGACATTGCCCGAAGGCGCGGCCTCTGACAAGATGATCCTCTCGCTCTGCCGTTTTATCTTTACCGACAGGATTAAACGCGGCAAAAAAGGCTATTTCTGGGGATTATATTCCGATGACGATGATATTCGTCGGGTTTCCCGCGAGGCGCTGAAACGAATTATCAAGGCACTCTATGAAGATGGTCTCGAGCGCGGACTCTTCAAACCGGTCGGCACAACAATCGCCACCGAACACATCGTCAGCATGATCATTGCTGCAGTAGAACATTTCTCGCGTGATCAGTCCCCGGTGCGCATGTTTAACGACACCCTGGCCATGATCGCCGATGCTGTCGCCTATAAAAACCGCATACCGTATGAAACCATGGCTTAAAGCGACAGCCTGGTCGACTCACGGCATAGATGACGCGTTTAGTAATACTGTATGAATAACATGTTGAAATCTTTTTGTCGTAAAATGTATATTATTAAATATAACAATATACCGCTACGCCAACACATAGCAGAATAAAAGCATAAGTTATTAAATAACAGCAAGAAAAATGATTTTCTGGGCGACTATATCTTCGGCTCCTTATCTGGCGTGGCATCCGCCTGTTACGACATGTGCGCGTTGTTGATAACTTGACCCGCCCTTCGATCATTTCGAGGATACCTGCCGTCGGAAATGTGCTTAAGGCGACAGAAATGTCGCTCTTTATGGCAGGCCAACTGTTCTACCCGCATATCGTATGGTGGTATCTTATGATCTACTTTCTCTCTTTCCTGCGCGAGCAACCTTTTCAGGAGTGTGTACAATGCTGGAAAAACTTTTCAGACTGAAAGAGAACAACACAACGGTAAAAACTGAAATCATCGCCGGCGCAACCACGTTCCTCTCCATGGCATACATCATATTTGTCCAGCCGGCGGTTCTGTCCATCGCGGGGATGGATTTCGATTCCGTCATGATGGCAACGTGCCTCTCATCGGCCATTGCGTGCCTCGCCATGGCCTTTCTGGCAAATTATCCCATTGCGCTCGCGCCCGGCATGGGCGAGAATTTTTATTTTGTCTTCGCCGTGGTACTCGGCATGGGGATCGCGTGGGAAAAGGCGCTTGGCGCGGTCTTTATTTCCGGTGTTATCTTCCTCGTGCTAACCCTCCTCCGCATACGTGAAATGATCATTGACGCTATTCCGGAGAATTTGAAGAATGCCATACCTGCGGCTATCGGGATTTTCATTACCTTCATCGGATTCATCCAGGCGGGAATCATCATCAAGGATCCTGGCGGCGGCATCGTGACCCTCGGCAACCTTCATTCACCCCCAACTCTGCTGGCCCTGGCGGGTCTGCTTGTCATCCTTTTCTTGATGGTTCGTGCGGTAAAGGGTGCCATGCTCATAGGAATGCTCATAACGGCGGCTGTCGGTGTTGCCACGGGACAGATATCGTTCGAGGGTATCATTTCGAGGCCGCCATCCATTGCACCGACATTTCTCAAGCTCGACATACCGGGCGCATTCGAGCTGGGGCTGGTCACCGTGCTGCTTATCTTTCTCCTGATGGACATGTTCGACACCATCGGCACTTTCATCGGCGTCGGCCAGGCAACGGGACTGGTGAAAAACGGCAAGCTGCCACGGGCAAGCAATGCCCTCATGGCAGACGCGATCGGCACGATATCCGGTGCACTCCTCGGCACCTCCACGGTCACCTCCTACATCGAGAGTACAACCGGCGTCCGTGAGGGAGGGCGCACCGGCCTTACCGCATTCGTGGTGGCGCTCTTAATGTTGCTCGCTATTTTCTTCAAACCGCTCGTCTCCATGATCGGCGGCGGCATACCGATTATGGATGTCGATGGGGCATACCTGTATACACTCTACCCGGTTACTGCGCCCGCCCTCATCCTGGTCGGGTCGTTTATGGCAACGAGCCTCTCCAAGTGCGTCTGGGACGACCTGACCGAGGGAATACCAGCCTTCATGACCATTGTTGGGATGGCCCTGACCTATAACATCAGCCATGGACTTGCCTTCGGATTTGTCCTCTATCCGCTGTTAAAGCTCATGGCAGGGCGCGGTAGAGAAGTGTCCTGGCTCATGTATGTTCTCGGTATCATCTTTGTTTTCAAGTATATATATCTGTAAATACTGCCGCGGTAAACGACAACGCCACGCATCATGTGCCGTTCGAGGCATCGCCCGGGAACGTACCGGAAGCACGGTCAGCAGCGAACCGCCTGGTACCACAAAAAAAACACCGGAAAAACTCCGGTGAAATATAGGCGACGGATACTTTTTATTGGCGTGTACATCGGTTACCTTTTGCCTAGCCGGGGGAGGTGAAGGCTGTTCAGAGGGAACTTCTGTCGCGATGACGTTTCTTTCCCTTCTCGATGGCTAATTTACGCATATCCTCGACCGCATCGAATTCGTCCACAATCTCAACGCCGAGCAGCGCTTCGATCACATCCTCGAGCGTTACTATCCCCTCCGTTCCCCCATACTCGTCGATCACGAGGCAGATATGCTCATGACGGCTGATGAATTCATCCAGAAGATCGGCGAGAGTTTTCGATTCGTACACGACATACAGTGGCTTGAGAAATGATTTCACTTTTTGTTGTGCCTGATTCATGCCCGCAGCAACGAGAAGGTCCTTGCGGAGTACGAATCCTACAACATCATCACGATCACCCCGGTATACCGGAATACGCGAAAAGGGCAACGGGACATGCTGTTCCAAAACTTCTTCGACTGTCTGTTCTTCATGAAACGCCAGCATGACCGACCGTGGCGTTAGTATTTT
>CAYWBT010000238.1:0-4534 GCA_964456585.1 uncultured bacterium | reverse complement strand
ATGTCATACCCACTGCCCCGACGTTTCGAAGGAGTGAGCGCCTGGTGAATGTTTCACGGGACTTCATATACCGTTCCTCCTCTGGGGAAATAAAATCATCATCAAAAAACGGGCACACGCTGAAAAGGTGTGAGCAAAACTGTGCAACCGGATACGCACCGTTTCGAAGCACCACCGGTATGAGTAGTTAACGGTATTTACGATGGTTCATGCAAATGTTTTTTTTGCTTTTCTTAAAATTTTTCGCGGGGATTACTTATAAAGAGAGGTTAAAACGCGGAGAAAAATACTTCTATAAAGATATGCACAGTCAGGGTGCTACTATCCTAAAGGTGTTCTCTGAATTTCTTCTGTTAACGATGCAAGAAGCCGTGCGGCAGGACCGTCCGGCCATTGTTCTGCATAGGGGCGAACGATTGCGGCGCCTTCCTGAAATAGTTTCATGGCTTCTTCCTTTTTTGCTGAAGCCCGTAATATTCTTCCCTGTGTTCCAAGGCTTCTCGCCAGATCGGGCTCGAATTTTTCGGGGAATTTTTTCGCGAGACGACGCCTGATTTCGACCGCCTCTTTGATCGCTTCCAGCGCCCCCTCCGAGTTGCCCACGGCACCCAGACAGCCTGACAGGTTGTTCAGGCTCATTGCCAGATCGGGTTCGATTTTATCGGGGAATGTATTCACGAGACGACGGTGAAGTTCGACCGCCTCTTCGACAGCCTTCAGCGCCCCCTCCGTGTCGCCCATGGCACCCAGCCTGAGTGACAGTTCGTTCAGGCTGATCGCCAGATCGGGTAGGAATTTCTCGGGGAATTTCTTCGAAAGACGACGCCTGATTTCAACCGCCTCCTCGATGGCTACCAGCGCTTCCTTCGCGTCGCCTACGGCATCCAAACAGCATGACAGATTGTTCAGGCTCATCGCCAGATCGGATTCGAATTTTTCAGGGAATTTCTTCGAAAGACGACGCCTGATTTCGACCGACTCTTCGACAGCCTTCAGCGCACCCTTCGCGTTGCCCACATCATCCAGATAGCATGACAGGTTGTTCAGATTGGCCGCCAGATCTTTTTCGAATTTATCGGGGTATTTCTTCGAAAGACGACGGTAGAGTTCCACCGCCTGTTCGATAGCCTTCAGCGCCCCCTCCCTGTTGCCCACGGTATAAAGCCTGCATGACAGGTTGTTCAGGCTCATCGCCAGATCTTTTTCGAAATTATCGGGGTATTTGTTCGAGAGACGACGGTATAGTTCGAGCGCCTCTTCGCCAGCTTTCAGCGCCCCCTGCATGTCGCCCACGTCATTAAGTTTCGTTGACAGGTTGTTCAGGCTCGCCGCCAGATGGGGCTCGAATTTTCCGGGGAATATTTTCGAAAGACGACGGTACAGTTCGACCGACTCTTCGCTCGCTTTCAGCGCCCCCTCCGTGTCGCCAACGGCATCCAGAAAACAAGATATATTGTTGAGCAAGAATGCTCTCTCCTCATCATCTGTTGCTTTTTCCAGGAGCAGAGTCGTTACAGTTAATAAACCTTCTCTATATCTCAGGGGAATTGGCAGATCAAAGCATTCCTGCACCACCTGAATACGTTCAGTATCACCGTTCACCGAAGAAAAAAGCACTGCATCGAGATGATAATCAAGTTTAAGAACCTCTTCCGCGTCGTGACAGAGGCGTGTCAGGCGTTCAATCGTGCCCGGGAGGTTTTGTGAGAAGGCATGCCAGAAAAGCTCTTTATCAAGGATTCCAACTTCAGAAAATACCTTGACGGTAAACGCTGCAGCGAGAATATCCGGTGCAGGCTTGGGAATAGAACCGTTCATTACTATATCGGTGTTTTGCAGGTCTTTCGCAAAATCATCAGTTTCCGGTAACAAGCGGGAAAGCGCCGGCGCTGGTATGTTCCTCATATTCTCAACAGATTCAATTGACAGCCCATCGGCGACTGCGGCCATAGCGATAAGACAGGGCAAAAAATCATATTCTTTGCCCCATAGTTCTTTTTCAATGTTGTGTAAATGAAGAATTTCACGATCAATAATTGAATTCATAATCTCTGTAATCGTATACGTCAGAGAATTTTTATCTTCCGGATGAATTGAATTGTAGAGCGCAAGGGCAATGATAAAAAGGGGCCGTTTAAGTTCATCTGATTGCTCCAGCCATCCAATGAACGCTTCTTTTTCGATATCAACGGGGTTGATATGTATTCTTTCGCGGATATTGTTAAGTGCGGAGCAGTATATCAGGTAGGCGGATTCGTTATCAACTGATTCGAGATCCACGTTTGAACCATCAACAAAATAAGCTGTTTTACGGCTGTCTATACTATCCCACCATTCAGCTAAAGACTGCCGTGTGAGAAAAAGGATTCTCAAACGGCCTTTGTCGGTATGCGCAGCAGCATTTTCCAATAACTGCAATGCTTTTTCCCTGTTCTCCTCCGGATAATCGATGATAACGAGCGTTCCCTTTTTCCCAGCCTGAAAAGTAATCGAATCTCTCAACCCGACAAAACCAGCTTCCCATCCTTTGTTTTTCAGTGACAGGGCAAACTCGGCAGCAAGTCGGCTTTTTCCCATACCGCCGGGACCGGTTATGAACTTAATTGAAACATGCCTGTCTGCTTCCGCCCATTCCTTGAGCTCGGTCATTTCTTTATCGCGTCCGAGATGTTCAGACATGTGTGCGTGCCAGCTCAAAAGGCTCATGACCTTGGTGTTGCTTGGATCATAAAAAGGGATTGTGAGCTTCTGGATTGATCCGGGATCAACGGGTTGATCAATTTTTTTATTGAAACTGAAGATTGGGCCGATGGAGACAAGGGCTGAAGAAAATGATTTTCCGATATCCACGTTCATCACCTTTGTGGTAATAGTTCGCTGCATTTTGTTTATTATGATATACAGATTAGCAGTCTATGTCAAGATGTACTTGGCACGGTGCTTTTTTTACCGTGAGGCACAACGGCTGTCGATTACGGGAAAGCGGTGTCGAAAAGCAGTTGCACCCGGCGAAACGAGTTCCGTATTATGTAAAGGATGCACTATAAACTCCGACGACGAACGATGAACAGTGCGACCGGTACCGGGAGGTAATAACGATGTTTTTCAGAGCACACCTGAAGATTTTCCTTGGCGTCAACCTGGCGATAATGCTGCTTGCATCCGGTATCTCCGCCCAGCGCACGGTCGGGGACTTCAATTTTGACTGGCGCTTCAGAAAAGGTCAGCAGGATAAGGAAGTAATGCGGATAGACTTCAACGATTCCGGGTGGCAGATGGTTCGGCTTCCCCACGACTGGGCGATTTCGGGGCCGTTTGATGCCGCCGAAGACGGTTATGCCGGCAAACTTCCCTGGAAAGGGACGGGCTGGTATCGTAAAACATTTACCCTCGATGAACGCGAGAACGGCCGGTGCGTCTACTTTGATTTCGATGGGGTAATGGCCTTTCCGAAGGTGTATATCAACGGTTTCTTTGCCGGGGGATGGGATTATGGCTACCTGTCGTTCCGGGTTGATGCGACACCGTTTGTTCGGTATGGCGAGACCAATGTGATAGCGGTCTGTGCCGATACCCGCAGACACGGCACTCGCTGGTATCCCGGTGCGGGTATCTATCGCAAGGTGACGATGACGATTGCCGATCCGGTGCACGTGGCACACTGGGGTACCTTCGTGTCAACGCCGGAAGTCGGCGATGGCTCGGCAACGGTTCGGGTGCGCTCGACCATCGAAAGCACACTGGATGACGCTTCGGACATCGTGGTTCAGGTTGCAGTGCTCGATCCAGGTGGTAGCCCTGTTGCAGCCGGCAGGAAGCTGTGTAGGGTGCCAGCTCGTGGGTCGTACGAGGTCAAACAGTCCCTCACTGTTGAAAATCCCCGGAAGTGGGATGTGGACAGTCCGGACCTCTATACGGTGAAAACGTCTGTTCTTCGGAACGGTAATATCGTTGATACCGACCTCACCACCTTCGGCATACGCACGTTTCGGTTTACGGCTGACGATGGATTATATCTTAATGGACGCCGGGTGCAGCTGAACGGTGTAAATCTCCACCACGATCACGGCCCGCTCGGTGGCGCCTTCAATGTCCGTGCCATGGAGCGTCAGCTGGAAATCATGCGTGATATGGGATGCAATGCCATCCGTACCAGTCACAATCCCCCGGCACCGGAACTTCTCGACCTATGCGATCGAATGGGATTTGTGGTCTGGGACGAATGTTTCGACAAGTGGGATGCGACCGCAGGCCGGATCGATGGCGAACTATTTGAAGAGTATTGCGGAAAACAGATTCGCAGCTTCGTCATGCGCGACCGTAATCACCCCAGCATTCTTATCTGGTCGATCGGCAATGAGATCGCTAATCAACCACATGAGAAGGAGGGTAAATCACCCGAGCGTGTAAGGTTCCTGGCAAATCTCGTTCGACAGTACGACGCGACTCGTCCGGTTGGGATGGGCTGCGTGTATTATGCCACAACGGAAATGTCAACTTTGGATGACCTGGACCTCGCAGGCTGGAATTACGG
>CAYWBT010000237.1:0-4559 GCA_964456585.1 uncultured bacterium | reverse complement strand
AGGGAGACACCTCGGTCGTGATTGCCATTGTCGACTCGGGAACCGACTGGAATCACCCCGACCTCTTCGCCAACCTCTGGACGAATCCGGGCGAAATCCCAGATAACGGCGTTGACGATGACGAAAACGGCTATGATGATGACGTTCACGGCTGGGATTTTTATGGCACCGTGGACGGTTTCGGCCGGGTATCGGGTGACAACGATCCGACGTACACTGAGGAGCCGCATGGTACTCATGTTGCCGGTATCGCTGCGGCGGTGACAAATAACGGCGTGGGTATTGCAAGCCTCAGCAACAACGTCAGCTATATGCCCCTCAAGGCGGGCCCTGATAATGGAGACGGTATCTATTACGGGTACAATGCGGTCAAATACGCTGTCGATAACGGCGCCGATATCATCAACTGCAGCTGGGGCTCTCCCCCCTACAGCCGGACGGGTGAAGAGATTATGAGCTACGCCGAATCGATGGGCGCACTGGTGGTTGCCGCCGCCGGGAATGATGGAAGCACAATCGAGATGTTCCCCGCAGCGTACCCGTCTGTCATGGCGGTTGCTTCTGTGGAGCTGAACGGCACGAAATCCATATTCTCGAATTATGGTACCTTTGTCGATATATCCGCGCCGGGCTCTTACATTTTCAGCACGCTCCTCAACGACTCGTACGGATTTTTGTCGGGAACCTCGATGGCATCCCCGGTTGTCTCTGCCCTGGCAGCCCTGATCAAATCGATCCATCCGGACTGGGATGCCGACCAGATCAAGGCCCAGATCATGGGCACGTCCTCTCCGCTTGCATCGGGAGATCCCACCCACTATCTCTGCGGGTGCGGGTATATCAACGCCGAGCTCGCTGTCGGCATCCCGGTCCTCCTCGTGGACGTGGTGGACTATACGTTTACCGATACCCGGGGCAGCAATGATGGCCTGTTCTCTCAGGGCGAGGAAATCGAAGCGTCAATCACCATACGTAATTTAGGTGACACCGCCCAGGACATAACATTTTCTCCGAGTTCCCTGACCGGGTATGTCACTCCCCTTGAAGCAAGTATTCCCGTCGGCTCGCTCGCCCATGGTGAGGAAAAAACCGTGCCTGATATTCAATTCACGGTGAACGAATCGGTACCGGCCAACACCAAGGACATTATCCGCCTGGATTTTGCGACCGCCGACGGGTCGGTGAACCACGCCATGATCGATGTCATGGTCAATCCCTCGTATGCTACCTTTACCGCCAACACGATCGAAGTCTCCCTCGACGGGCGCGGACATCTCGGCTATATCAATTTTCCCACCAACACCTTGGGATCACCCTTCAAGATACACGATCCGTCCGATGCCGGTTCCGATATATTCGGCGTTCCCCTCCTCTTCGAGGGCGGTCTGATGTTCGGCAGCAATCAAACGCGCATTTCCAGCAGCATCCGGGGCGCAGAACTCGGCCTGGCAGACGAGGATTTTGTCCTCGAAAACTATTTTCTCTTCGAAAAGGCGTCGGACGGTTCCTTTCAGGAGGGTACGGTTGTTTTCTCCGATGAGAATGCCGGATCGGAAAGTTTCGGGATGACAGTCACCCTGAATGCATTTGCATTCAACGATCCCGGGCACGACCAGTATATCATTCTTTCCTACACGTTCCGGAATGACAGCGATACCCCGCACGAGGGTCTCCGGGCGGGACTGTTCCTCGACTTCGATCTGCCGGAAGCCACCGGGAATGACGACGTCGGTTTCTACGCTGCCGAGGACGACATCCTCATCATGGCAGACAACAATGTCGAGCGTGACGACCGGCTCATGATCGGTGCAACGTGCATCGGATCGATCACGACACCCTTCATCATCGATAATGCAAGCAAAGGGCACGATATTGATTCCTTCGGCCTGTACGACGGGTTCACCGATGAAGAAAAGTGGTGGTGTCTCAGCGCGGGCGTGCGCGATACGATCGAGAAGGGGCCGGGCGACATCTCCATGGCGGTCGCCCCCGCGCCGTTCAGCCTCGATGCGGGAGACGAACACCAGGTCGTGTTCATCCTGGCATACGGCCAGGGTTACGAAGAACTGCTCGAGCATGTTACCAATGCACGGCTGCGCGCGGGAGAACTCCCCTCGTCGGTGGCGGATGGAAACGCCGAAGAACGCCCGGAAACATTCTCCATAACCTCAGCCTATCCGAACCCGTTCAATCCCGAGACAACCATCGGCATCTCCCTGCCGGAGACCGGGAACATCAGGATTTCCCTCTACGACGTGCTGGGGCGGAGAGTCAGAACCGTCTTCCAGGGGAACAAAACCGCGGGTCGACATACCATCAGACTGCGTGGAGAGGGGCTGTCGAGCGGATTGTACATCGTCTGTCTCGAAAATAAATCGGGAACCCGCGCACTGAAGAAAATCATGTTATTGAAGTAATACGGTTGGGCAAGACTTCCTGGTGTGTCAGAGGAACGCGGCAGGAGGGATCGCGCACCAATCGTACCCCGGAAGCCCGGTCACCTGTACCGGGCGGTGGGATTACTTCCGGAGTTGTTCATTGGTATAGTCGATCGCGATGCGGGCATTCTCATACGTGGGATCAGCTTCGATCGCTTGTTCAAAGCATTCGATCGCCTGCTTCGACATTTTGCGTTTGGCATACGCCTGGCCGAGCGTATAGTGGATATCGGGATCGTTCGGAGAGAGCTTTGCGGCCCTCCTGAGATGAGTGACCGCCTTGGTGAAGTTTTCCTGCGCGATTAGTGCGAGACCGTAATTGTACTGGGCGCCCGCGTGATCCTTGTCAATGTCGATCGCGCGTTCGAAGTAATCTATGGCAACCTCCAGATAGCTCTTACCCGAATTGAAGTGCACGATGCCGAGGTTGACATACGCGTCGGTAAACCCGGAATCAGCCTTTATCGCGTTCCTGAAATTCTCGTTGGCGCCCTCGTTGTCTCCGCGCTTTTGCTGGATAACGCCGATATTATTGAAGGCGGGGGCATGCTTGCTGTCCAGGTCGATCGCCCGCTCGTAGGCTTCGACCGCCGCATCGAAGTAACCGGGGGCACTGAGGGCGTTTCCAAGGTTGGTATATTTCTCCGGACTTTCGGGGCCCAGCTTGATCGATGCTTCGTAATTGATTCGCGCCCGCTCGTAATCACCGAGGGCAAGGCAGGCATTCCCAAGGCTGTTGAATGCCTTGGCGTACGAAGCATCCAGGGCGACTGCCTTTTCCAGGTGGTCTGCCGCCCCCTGGTAATCACCCTTGTCATAGAGCGCAATTCCGATATTATTGTAGGCATACGCATAGGTCGAATCCACTTCGATCGCCTGGCGCCACTTTTCGATGGCTTCGTCGATCTTTCCTTTGCGGTAGAGATCGTTGCCCTCGTCTTTCAGCTTTTCAGTATTCGGTGTATCTGCGGCGTACGGCGCTGAAACAAGAAAAAGCAACGCGACGAATACCCGGAATCCACGGTGGAATCTCATGATACATACCCTTCTCTTATGCGCCGTTTCAGGCGATGTTACCTCTGCTTCTTCTCCGTATACCGTTTAAACATCTCACTTGCCGCTGAGTTCCCTACGAGCTACGATCATCGATGAAGTCGCAGAGTTTCCGTGTTCCCTCCAGGAGCTTGTCGGTATCGGTGGCAAGCGAAATGCGAACATGGGTATCGGCGCCGAATGTCGCGCCGGGTGCGACTGCCACCTTACGCTCCCTGAGCAGTTCCATGGTAAACTCATCCGATCCCATGCCGGTATCGGTTATATCGATCATCGTATAGAACGCACCCTTCGGCAGGTACGTGAACCGTCCCCGCTCCCTGAGTATCTTCACAACACCATCCCGCCGCTCGTGATACGCCCGCACCATTGCGGCGACCTCATCCTGCGGGCCCTTGAGCGCCGCAAGACAGGCACGCTGTGCAATTCCCGACGCACAGGAGACGACCGCTTCGTTGATCTTTGCCACGAGAGCCGCCACATTCTTTTCACACACCACATACCCCACCCGCAATCCGGTAACCGCGTAGGTCTTCGAAAAGCTGAAAATAACCGCAATACGCCCATCATCGTTGTAGGTGCCGGTGGTCACATGTTTGCCCTCGAACACGATATCCTCGTAGACCTCGTCCGAAATCAGGAACAGGTCGTGCCGCCTGGCGAAATCAACCACCAGTTCGATGTCCTCACGCGGGAAGACGGCGCCGGTGGGATTGCTCGGAGAATTGACGATGATCGCCTTTGTCCGTGGAGTAACCAGCCGTTCCAGGGCATCGAAGTCGATGCGGAAATCATTCGACGGATCGAGGGGGTACTGAACGCCCTTCGAGCCGATGCATGCCATCTGGAGCAGGTAATTGGGCCATCCCGGCCTCGGCAGCAGGACCTCGTCACCACACTCGACGAAAGCGTGAAGGGTGATGAGCAGGCTTCCCAGTCCTCCGGCGGAAATCACCACGTTTTCGGGCCCGGCCTTGATTCCGTTCTTCCTGGTGACCTTTTCTGCAATGGCTTCCCTCAGTTCCATGATACCGGCGTTCGGTTCGTACCGGGTGTGTCCATCGAGAG
>CAYWBT010000236.1:0-4564 GCA_964456585.1 uncultured bacterium | reverse complement strand
CGGTAGCCGGGAACGTAGACACTGGCGCCGGAATCGGCCTGTGCATAGGCGCCCCACTCACCCAGCGTCACCACGCAGTAACGCAAATCCCACGCCTGAATCATCGTTGAGCAGAAACCAGGGATCCCTATGTGAGGTGTTCCGAGAATGTCGGCGAGACGGTACGTTTCATCCTCGTTCAGCTTGAGCATGTCCGCCTGTTCGAGCGAGAAGGTAATGATGTCCTTCGTGTAGCACTCCTTGCGCAGGTTGATGTCGAGAAAGCGGAGCGGTTCGGGAAATCGTTCGAGTAATGAAGCGAGAGTTGCCCGGGATTGGTTGTTTCTCTGGATGAGTGTTCCGAAACATATGCAGTCGGCAGCCGCCGCCCAGTCGAGATACTGGTCGGTCAACTCGATATAATCGAAGGCGACATATGGCGTGATAACAAAATCGGGATTGCCCTTGTCGTCGAAGCTCACTTTGACCGTCCCCGTCGGAAACTCGTCATCCCATTGGATGGCGGCGGTTTCGAGACCGAGAGCGCGAACTGCTTCATGAGCCTGCACTCCCCGGTCGTCACGGCCGAGGCGGCTCATGATTAGCCCGCGGTCGCCGAGAGAAGTGATCCGGTACGCAAAATTAAACGGAGCACCACCGAGGATGGTACGGTCGGGAAGCATGTCCCAGAGAATTTCACCGAATGATACCACCGTCTTCGTATCCATCAAGACTCTCTCCCGGTAGCAGATCAGGGTGACGGGTCGTCATCATGCGCCGACAATCCGCTTCACCGCGGCGTAGATGTCATCCTCACCGGGAATGCAGGCGCCTTCGAGCTGTTTGTTGTAGGGTACCGGCGAGATGAGACCGGCGACAATCTCGATGGGGGCTTTCAGGTCGGCGAATACTTCTCCCTGGATAATCGAGGCGATATCGGAGGCAACGCCGCCTCGCCTGACCGCTTCCTGCGCGATGACGACGCGTCCTGTTTTCCGGGCTGATGCGAGAATAGCCGCCGTATCGAGCGGGACGAGAGTTCGGGGGTCGATGACCTCCGCCTGAATACCCGCTTCGGAGAGTCGTTCGGCTGCGGCGAGCGCGTGGTTAACCATGTTCGACCAGGCGATGAGTGTCACCTCGGTTCCGGCGCGCTTGATATCCGCCCTGCCGAAGTCGACGAGATAGTCTTCTTCGGGTACTTCGCCCTCTAGGGGATACAAGAGCTTATGTTCGATAAAGATGACCGGATCATCACACCGGATGGCGCTCTTGAGCAGCCCCTTCGCATCATACGGCGTTGCGGGAACGGCGATCCGTAATCCCGGTATATGGTAGAACAACGCCTCGAGACTCTGGGAATGCTGCGCTCCCAATCCCTCGCCTACACCGCCCTGTGTTCTCAGGACTATGGGGACATGTTGCGTACCGCCGGTCATGAAGTGGTACTTTGCGGCCTGGTTGCACACCTGATCCATGACGAGCAGGGTAAAATCAACGAAACCGACCTCGACCACGGGCCGCATTCCCGTCATGGCGGCGCCGATACCGATACCGGTGAAACTCGCCTCGGCGATCGGGGTGTCGATGACACGCGCTCGACCGAATTCGTCGAGCAGACCGGCGGTTACCCGGAATGAACCTCCGCGCTCGCCGATGCCTTCCCCGAGGAGGAAGATACGCGGATCACGCCGCATTTCTTCTCTCAGGGCTTCATTCAGGGCTTCACGGTATCTTATTATCCGGGGGTGTGTGTCGTCCCGGTTCTCTGGGGCAGGTATCATTAAAAGTTCTCCACGATGCCGAGAAATTCTTCCAAGGACAACTCCGGGCTCCCTTCGGCGAAAATCACCGCCTCGGCCATCTCATGCCTAACGGATTTCTCGATGGCCGCGATCTCTTCTTCTGATGCCCCGCCTTTTTCGCAGAGGTTAGTGCGTCCGAGGGCGACCGGATCTTTCGATTTGTAGTAATCCAGGCGTTCCTGCGGCATGTAGTCGCCGGTATCCCGAACGTGATGTCCCCCATGACGGTAGGTCTTGGCTTCGATAAGAACCGGCCCTTTCCCCCGACGGCACATTTCGAGTGATGAACGGGCCCGTTCATACACGGCCAGTACATCGTTGCCGTCAACCGGAAAACTCTCGACACCAAATCCGAATCCACGCTTGTAAATATCCGCTTCACGGGTAGATTGCTCGACCGGCGTGGAGACGGCGTACTGGTTGTTCTCAACCACGAGGAGCAGCGGGAGGTTCCATACGGCAGCCATGTTGAGGGACTCGCCGAAAACACCGTTGTTCGAGGCGCCATCCGAGGTAAACACCACGGAGACCCGCTGTTCGTTCCGTATGACCGCGCCGAGGGCCGCGCCGGTTCCGAGGGGTATTCCGGCGCCGACAATGCCGTTCGCACCGAGATTTCCCCTGGAGAAGTCGGCGATATGCATCGAGCCGCCCAGTCCCCTACAGTATCCCGTCTTCTTCCCGAACAGTTCCGCGACCATCCGCCTGATGTCGCCGCCGCGAGCTATGCAGTGGCCGTGCCCGCGATGCGTGCTGGTGATATAATCCTTTTCCTCCAGCGCGGAACAGACGCCAACAGCAATGGCCTCCTGTCCGATATAGGGATGGAAGTATCCGCGTATCAATCCATCGTGATAGAGCTCGATACATCGTTCCTCAAAGTGCCGGATCGTGTAGAGCGAGCGGTATACGGTGGTTAAAAATTCCTTCGAATACATAGATTACCTCATCTGGCGGACATCGCCGTGGTATCGTGTGCCTGACCTCTCTAGATACTGAAAGTGCGGCCATTTTTCAAGCTATTTTTGTGTTCCCGGAATAATCGTGGGTACGTTGGTCGCTTCGCAGTCTCCACGTAAAATTTATCGCTTAACATATAGAAAATACTTGTAAAAGGACTTGGAATGAATAATACTGATTTATCAATGAGATTATGGAGAATTTTAGCTGTTCATGAATTTGAAATGTGGGATATCAGCTAACTAGTTCGGGTTTTAGTCAACGTGTAACTCAAACACTTTCGTTATGGGGAGTAGCACCGGGCATATTTTTATTTATTTAAGCAAGTTATACTTGATTTAATTATGTGAAATAAAGGAGAAAACCAGTAATTTCTAAAGGAGGTTTTATGCGGCTGTGTTGCAGCGACTCGGGAATAGATGTTGCCGGTGATAAAACGGAAAACAAAAAGATTTTGAAAAAACTCAAAGAAATTGGATACCCCCTTGTAGGAATACATACCAGTGATTTGGATGTTTCTGATCAGGCGATAGACCTGCTAAAAAATTATGTCATGGATGCCGGACTTGTTCCCGGACCCTTCGGTGGCGGGAGGGCAGCTATTCATCCCGATCCTGCGGTATCAAAAAAATATAAACAGGGCATTGCAAAGGCTCTCAGACTTAGCGGAAAGCTTGGTTGCATCGGGATTCGTTATTCTATCGGAAGTATGCATCCCCGAGATATCTGGAGGTATCACCCGGAGAATCACACGCAAAAGGCCCTCGATATGCTTGTCGATAGTACTCGGGAACTTATACCACTCGCCGAGGATAGTAATACGATGCTTTGTCCTGAAACAAATTCATGGACAATAGTCAACAGCATTGAGAGGATGAAAGAATATGTTGAGCGTCTCGATTCGCCTTTTGCTAAAATTATTTTTGATCCGGTTAATCACATGAATCCTCAGCGCATAGTGAATTCAGGCAAATTTATAAAGTGCGTGGTCGCGTATCTCGGAGACTGTATAGGAGAACTTCATGTCAAAGATGCGCAGATTATGGACAGCTATATGATTCATATTGAGGAAGCTCCGATTGGGGAAGGCTTGATAGACTTTAAGCAATTTATCGAGTCATCGATACAGCTTGAACCATGGAAAGCATTTTCCCTCGAGCATTTTTACGCTGGTAATGCCGATGGCGATCATTACATGCCGCTTATTGAGAGTGCCTATAAGCATGTCAATACCATTTCAAAACGCATCGGCCATAAATGGAGCGACCCAAATCTCACTCGTCAGAAATGGGAAAGTTCCAGTGAGCGATAGCATGATGTGATGTTTAACCACCTTGGAGAAATAGTCAAGCCCCAGGATGCCATACTTCCGTGGATTCATATCCTGATTGGAAACGTGAAAAGCTTTATCCGGGGAACCTATCATGGAGTCAGCCATAAACCTGTAACCTATCTGAATGAATTCTGTTACAGATTCAACCGGCACTTTACCGAGTTTCTGATGACTGATCAACTCCTAACTGCTTTTCTGAATACTTTCACCATCTCGTATGCGGAGTTAACTCGATAAGCGATTAATGATATAAGTATTTCTTTAACCATCGGAATTTGAAATTCTTGAGTTCCAAAGGGAGGTTTTATGGGATCGTATGCTTGCCGCAGGGTGATTCATGCTTTTATTATTTTGTTATTAGTGGTTTCAGCGTGGATTGCTCCGAAAAATTGTTATGCAAGTGATAGGGGAGAAGTACAGCCGCGTTTCCGACATGGCGCCTATGGTCATGAATCCATCGAACTCGATAACGGTCACATCCGGTTGA
>CAYWBT010000235.1:0-4566 GCA_964456585.1 uncultured bacterium | reverse complement strand
AACATGTTCTTGAAGAATTTGTTGTGCAGTCTCGCGTAGATGATATGTATCTTCTGGAGCGTGGTTGGCACTACTGTCGCATACTCGATATTATCCCTCCATGCGATCTCGAAGTAAGGCAAGGGAGCGGGATCGTAGTATTCCCTGAGCAGTTCACGCCTGAAATTTTCCACGAGGTTCGATGCATAGCTCTTATCGATGAATAGTATCTTGTACATGTACTCAGTATTTGTATAAAGATTTACATCGACACGGGTGTTGGCGAAGAAATAGTAAGCAAAGTTTGAGAAAAACACCCTCAGGTAGACATCCGGATGTTTCCGAATGGCATCGCGGTACAACATGCGATAGAGGGTAGGGTAATCGTACGTTTCCCGTATTTTCGAATCCGAGAGAGGAATGGTTACACCGGAGTTGCCCCAGTAGCGGGAAAATGCTTTATAGAGTTTCACCGGATTCCATGAGTGGAAGATGACCTCACGGTCTTCCGGGGTCAGCCGGTTTTGTATTTTTTCTATCGCCGCATTGAGCTCATCCGGGTACCCGGAATTCTGTTCAAGAAACGTTGAAGTAGTCATCATAATGGTGAACGAGCCAAAATTCGAGATTCCGAAATAGTGAATATTCAGAAAATTATAGAGGGGCAGCAGGAACATGAGAAGCATGAACGGCATAATGAACGAAATTACATTTTTCTTTGAAAAGCGGTTATAAACGAGATAAATAACAATCATGACAAATGAAACAATGAAAAACAGCGCGGTGGGACGGACATAGATGCTGAAAGCCATGAAGAATGAACTCAGGGCAAAGAGAAGCGGTTTTCTGAAATATATCGCGGGAATAAAACAAGCGAACGCCAAGATAAGAGTATTAACATAGAGACTCTCGCTCAGAAGCGATACATCCAGCTGTACGTGTGTTGAGCTCGTTACGAAAGCTGTAATTGCAAGAGCAGCGAGGGGAGCAAGATATCGTGATATAGAGAAGATGCTGAAAATCATCGCGAGTGACGATACGAGCGTTATGATGTTCTGGGCGATTACCACCGTCATGTTTTTATCTGAAAGGGTAAACATGAATTTGAGAAACAGTGGATATCCGGGGGTTCGCGCGCCGAAATTCGGCCAGATCCCCTTACCCATTTCCCACACCGCACCGTAGTAACCGCCGTAATCGGGATTCAGCCCGGCCACAGGATAGTACAGGAAAAAGGGCAGCCGCGTTAGAACGAAGGGGATGATGAGAAGCGCACACGAGCCAATAAAAATTGTTTTCCTGCCAGAGACAAATCGGATCCCTGTCTGCCAGATTGGCAGGGCCATCTCCTGTAGTCCGGCTTTTTTCCGATATATTGTTGTAAGCAGTGTCACCACCGAGGCGAAGCTAAGCAGGTACATTCCCCACCGGATGAATGGACTGACCGGCATCGGCCAGTACACCTCGTACGATCGGCCATTCTTTCGCGGATCGGTGTTATCCGAGGAAGAAAAGTAGAGGGTGTCGTGCCAGAAACTGAACCTGCCCATGCCAAGTTTCCGGATATCCTCGTGCTGTGCGTTTCCCGGGCCGAGCGGCATACCGTCTTCGAGAGCATTCGCCGGAGAGGGACCTTCATGGGAGCTCATCCACTCCAAACCGAGAGGCGCAAGGAAGGTATGACCGATCTCGGGAGTGAAACCGGTGATCGGTTTACGCTGCCAGGCGAGCGTATGCAGTCCGTTGCTATGAAGAAAGATCGCACAGGAAAGCCCTATAAACGTGAAAGTTACCAGTACGTAGATGAAAACCGAACGGTTGAGGAACCGTCCCCCTTTCTTTTTTTCCCTTTTTGAAGCCGGTGGCGTCAGCATATGTCCTCATTTTTTATTGATGATTTCCGCGATCAGGCCGAAGAAGAATATCTGGAATGCCATGAAAAAGAGCACCAGGGTGAGACCGCCGAAGCTCGATGCGATCCAGACATCGCGTGCTCCCCGAAGAACGGCGAGAACGAACGTGAAAAAACTCAAAGGAATAAAAAAACGTAACGGTTTAAAGTATAGGGCGAGGCGAAAGGTGAGAGAAAAAAACTTGGCCGTGTCACGTATGGGATGGATGCTTGAAGAGCCAATTCTCTTGTGGTACGGGATATCGATAAACTTGACATCGTAAAAATTTGTGATGCAGATCATGGTGATAGTCGTGGTGAAGGAAAACCGCTGGGGGAAGATGCGCGTATACTTACGGACGATATCCTTCTTGAAGAGGCGCATGCCGGAATTCAGGTCGGGTATGTTGTAATCGGCGATGAAACTGGCGACCTTTGTCAGAATCAGCTTCGGCAGCCGCCGGAGAAACTGGATGTCCCCCCAGTTCCGTTTACCAACCACCATGTCATGGCTGTCAGTGTGCTTAAGGAGTTCGGTGAAGTATTCGACTGGATACGTACCGTCGGCATCAACGATGCCGATCCAACCGTAGCAGGCGTGCGAGATGCCGGTCATGAGACTGGCGCCGTACCCGATGTTGTCCGGATGACGGATCAGGTAGACGTTCTCAAACGGAGGATCATCGTAGGAAAATTTTTTCGAGCCATCGTCGACCACAATTATCTCGTAGGTGATGCCATCGACACCGTCGAGCGTGGCGATGAGTTTATTTATCGTATCGTCAAGAACTTCGGGATGTTCGTCGAAGCATGGAATAACGAAGCTGAATTCCCTCTTGAGATCAACGCGGCAGTTTGTCGAGAGACCCATAGTACATCACCACCTTGTCTGTAAAAATGCTTTCACATGTCCCCAGAATGTTCCGTTGCGGATCGTCTTATATATCATACGGAGAATATAGCGGGGACGGAAATAAAATTTTCTATGAGAAAGTGTGTAATACCGGTCCATATCTTTCCAGGAAAGGGTATCATGATCGTACAGTTCCCGCGGAGGGATGGCGAAATTGTACTTATCCCAGTTATGTGTCTTGATCCGGCCATCCTTTTCCATATCGGTAAACATCGGGGTACCGGGAAGCGGAATTGTGATGGCAAACTTCGTATAGTCGGGATCGAGTTTGATGGCGAAATCGATGGATTTCTCGATATCCTCCACGGTTTCGGTCGGTAACCCTATCATGAAATAACACTCGGTTTCGAGGCCAGCCTGTTTTGCCATGGCAACCGCATCTTCCGCCTGTTCAAGTGTTATACTCTTTTTGATGACATCAAGTATCCGCTGTGAGCCGGATTCTATACCATAGGGTATTCGATAACACCCCGCCTTTTTCATGATCTTGAGGAGTTCCGGATTGACACGGTCGACACGTATTCCTCCGCGCGGGTACCAGGGGAAATCTAGACCTCTCCGCAGTATTTCCTCACATATCTGGTAGGCTCTGGTCATGTTGGCGGTGAAGATGTCGTCGATAATGTGAATTTCCTGAAATCCAAGATTGAGGGTGCGTTCCATCTCGTCGACGACTTTCATGGGGGACTTCATGCGCACCTTAAAGCCGTGGATATTCTTGTTGCAGTAGATGCACCGGGCGTAGCATCCCCGCGAGGTTTCGAGATAGGCGAGTGGCTGTTTTCTGCTTGAAATGCGTGGCTGGTAGTAGTTTTTAATGTCGAACAACTCATAGGCAGGGAAGGGAAGTTCATCGAGGTCTTCCACCATGGCATGCTGGTTGTTCGGGGTGATGATTTCACCTCGTTCATTCTTGTAGAATACATTGGGCAGCGCCGGAGACAATCCCTCCTCGACAAGCCGGGCAAATATATAATCACCTTCTCCCTTGACCACGCAGTCGAGTTCGCTTTCCGCAAGTACTTCGGCGGGCAGGGCTGAGGGATGGGGGCCGCCGGCAACGACCAGTATGTTTTGATCAAAACGCTTGATATCGGTGGCCAGCGTATAGACTGACTTTATGAGCGGCGTTGTCGCCGTAATACCGACTACATCCGGCCGGTATTCGCTGAGCATTGATTTAAGTGATTGGACAGAATCATCAGCCAGGTTGAGATTGAGTAATTTTACCTCATGTCCCTTGTTTACCAGGGGTGCGGCGATGCACGCCAGTCCCAAGGGTATTGTCCCTTTGGAAATGGCTCCCTTCACCTTTGATTTAGAGAAGATAGCTTCGTAGTAATTGGGATTGATTAAAAGAATTTTAGCCAATTTTTGTACCGCTTCCCCGCCAGCTTACCCCTTTGTAAGTGTCGATATGAATGTTTCGGAACATTCCCGGTTCGAACCACCTGCCGATCCGCTCCCTGCTGATGAAATCCACCTGGGGAGCATTGAGTTTGTCGAATACATTCAGGGTGTTTCGGTAGAACGACATTTTTCTAAAGTTGCCGAAGTACTCATAGTAGGGAAGAAATTTCAACGGTAGTCGATAGAATGTGTGTATGGGAATATACATCGGTGTCGTGATCAACTTCGAGAGCAGAAGAAGCTTCTTTTTACTCATGTCCTTCAATACCAGCTTCCGTAACGGTTCGACCACGTTTCGTACCAGAAAGTTGCCCTCGGCAGAATACACCCAGACGATCAGCCGACCGCCCGGCTTGACATGTTTCGCCAGGTT
>CAYWBT010000234.1:3122-4590 GCA_964456585.1 uncultured bacterium | reverse complement strand
CCGGTAATTAATTTTCTTGATTTCCTCTCTATAAATCTATACTTTTCATGCAGGAACGTATCGGCAACAGCTCAAGTTATAACCAAGGAAATGACACCATGACCTCACGGGAAAGATTTCTGAAAGTGTTCAATGGCGAGCTTCCAGACCGTGCCCCGGTAACCCTGTTCATCGTCGACGGGGGACATTTCATTTCGCAGATGTATCCGGACATTGACCCCATGGATTTTGAAACAATCCAGCTGAAAGTCATTGAATTCCAGAAGCAGATCGGTTGTGATGTTTTCGCCCGTATTCTTTACTATGTCGATGACTTCCTCAATATTACCCACGGTGGCGCCGATGTCTCTCAGAATACCGAAAACTGGGAGGTACATACCGAGGATATCTGGAACGACAATACGCTCATCAAGCGGTCGACGATTCGAACGCCCGACGGTACGCTCACCCAGGATTTTTCAATAAACGAAATTCGACCGGGCACCTTCATGTGCGCCTGCACAAAGCATCCGGTGAAAACGGAAGCCGACCTGGACATGCTCATCAAGTACGAGCCGAGCATGCCAGCTTGGCTGCCCGAACAAATAAAATCGAGAGTCACGGTCCTCAAAGACGCTGTGGGAGAAGACGGTATCCTCGGCGGATGGACCCCCGGTGCGCCGTTTAACATGGCGTCTCTCCTTCTAGACCTTGGTGAGCTCTATCAGTTATTCATCATCGATCCCCCGTTCTATGAGAAACTCATCACATTTTCACTCGAACGAGTCACCCCGTACGTTCGGGCGATCGACGCAGCCGGGATCGATGTTCACTGTGTCGGCGGCAATGTCCCCGGCGGATTCCTCGGAAGCGCGCACTATGAACGTTCCATCCTCCCCTATGAGAAGCAGTATATCGATATCGTGCAGGAAAACGGCACCCCGGGCATGTACCACAACTGCGGCGAGATCATGAACCTGGTCGAATCATACAAGGGTCTCGGCGTCCGGGTGGTTGAACCCTTCTCGCCGCCGCCGCTCGGGGACGCGGACCTCGCGAAAGCAAAGAAACTTGTCGACGGGGCCTATGTGATGCTTGGGGGAATCGATCAGGTGAACATTCTACAGATGGGAACGATTGATGAGACACGGCGGATCACGGAAGAAACCATGAAGATCGGCAAACCCGGCGGAAAATTCCTCCTCCAAACTGCCGACTTCCTCGAGTATGGAACCCCGATCGAGAATGTCGAAGCGTTCGTCGAGACGGGAATCGAGCACGCCTGGTACTGAGCTGTTTTCTGATAATCTACTGTGGGTTTTTTCCTGTGTACCTTAAGTCTGCCGGTGTAAATCAGCATGTCAACTTCACCTATTGACCAAAGGACGGCACCCATGACATCCCGCGAACGATTTCTCAAAGTCTTTAACGGCAAAATGCCTGACCGGGTTCCGGTTACCCTCTTTATCGCCGACCAGGGCCACTTTAT
>CAYWBT010000234.1:0-3022 GCA_964456585.1 uncultured bacterium | reverse complement strand
TCATGAACTACGCTTCTGAACGGATTATCGATTACACACGGGCTATCGATGCCGCCGGTGTCGACGTTCACTGTGTCGGCGGCAACGCCCCCGGCGGTTTCCTCGGTAAGCGATTCTACGATGAGTATATCCTGCCGTACGAGAAACGCTACATCGATATCGTCCAGGAAAACGGCACTCCCGGTATGTATCACAACTGCGGCGAGATCATGAACCTTGTCGAATCCTACAAGGATCTTGGTGTCAGGATCGTCGAACCTTTCTCACCGCCGCCGCTCGGCGATGCCGATCTCGGCAAGGCAAAGGAACTCGTCGGGAACGACTACGTAATGGTCGGTGGCGTTGACCATGTCAACATCATCCAGAAGGGTACGATCGACCAGATCAGACAGGTGACCGAGGAAACGATCAAGATCGGCAAACCCGGCGGGAACTTCATACTCCAGACCGCCGATTTCCTCGAGTACGACACGCCGGAGGAGCATGTCGCGGCATTCGTTCAGACGGCAATAGAAAACGCCTGGTATTAATACACGGGGAATGGATAAAAGCGGGGAAATTGGATTGACTTTGCCAGGGTAATTTGGTAAATTGTGAAGTTTGGGAGCCAACGTAGCTCAGTTGGTAGAGCAGCTCACTCGTAATGAGCAGGTAGTCGGTTCGAATCCGACCGTTGGCTCCAGTATTTTCAAGGATTTACGACACATAAGCACTTCTATACTCCTTCCAATTGTCTCGTTTTATCCAGTCCCAAGACACGTTCTCCAAACATGAACAAGTGCATGCCACCATACTATTTGGGTATACCTCATGAATACAATGAGTTCAATGCCTCTGGGAATCTGGGATTATTGTGCTTTTGGAGCGTTCTTTGTCATCCTGTCCTTGATCGGATATGTCGCCGGGCGGAAGGAACGGACCAGTTTGAACAATTATTTCCTTGCGGGTCGGAAACTGCCCTGGTATGTGGTTGGCTGTTCGTTCATCGCGTCGAATATAAGCAGCGAGCATTTCATCGGGATGATTGGCGCCGCGTTTATCTACGGAACCTGTGTCTGCATGTTTAGCTGGGCAAACATCGGTTCATTTTCATTTCTTATCTGGTTTTTTATTCCCTTCCTTCTCGCCTCAAAAGTATTCACCATACCGGAATTTTTAGAACGCCGCTTTAACAGTACCCTACGCCAGATTTTTGCCATAGTGACTGTAATCAGTAACATCGTGGCATTTCTGGCCGCTGTACTGTATGGGGGCGGTTTGGCCCTGCAGATGCTTTTTGGCTGGCCTTTGTGGCCCTCCATCATACTCCTCGGTTTTGTTGCCGGTGCATGGGCGATCTACGGTGGTTTGTCATCAGTTGCCTGGACAGATTTCTTCACCGTTATCATCATGATGGTGGGAGGTGTGATTGTCGCGACTCTCGGCGTTAAAATGCTGGCCGCCGATTCCGGCTCATTCATCGAAGGTTTCAGGGTGATGCTTGAACGAAATCAGGCACACACGGGAACCTGGGCCGAGGCAGTTGCACAGACCTCTCATCAGATTGCGCATACTGACGAGTATAACCGCCTCTCGGTTTTTCAACCGATAGCGCATGAATTAGTGCCGTGGCCTCACTGGATATTCGGAATATTCTCCGTCAGTATCTGGTATAACGTTATGAATCAATTCATGATACAACGTGTCCTCGGTGCAAAAAACATCTACCATGCCCGAATGGGTATCATTCTGGCCGGATTCATGCAAATAGTTCTCCCCTTTATCATCGTCCTGCCCGGTCTGGTTTTGTTCGCCAAATATCCCGAAGTGTTGCTGTTGCCATGGAAGCTCATCCGGCCCGAAGCGGACAAGGCCTATGTGGGAATGATTCAGATGCTTATTCCTGTTGGAGTCCGAGGGATTGTGCTTGCTGCACTATTCGGGGCAATCCAATCGACCGTTAATTCAGTGCTCAATTCAACCGCAACGATCATCACACTCGATATCTATAAACGCATCATTAATCCCAAAGCGACCGACAGCCACCTGGTCAAAATCGGCATCGGAACATCGATGGTCATCCTGGTGACAGCCATATGCCTCGGCGGTTTTATCGATAAACTGGGTAGCAGCTTATTCGTATATATTCAGACACTCTATTCCTTTTTCTCACCACCCTTCGCCGCAATTTTTCTACTGGGCATCTTCTGGCGGCGGATAAACGGCACCGGTGCAACCGTTGCGGTGGTACTCGGTTTTCTCTTCGGCGTGGTGATGAAAATCTACATCCAGTTTGTCTCGCTCCATCCTGCCTGGATCGAGCCATTTGCCAACCAGGCCGCCATCACCTGGATTTTTTGCATGGTGGTCTGCATCGCTGTCAGCCTGGCAACGCCAAAATCCGCTCTGGAGAAAGTTGATGACACACTGGTCTTCAATTGGAGCAAAATAAATATTCTCAATGAATTAGGTGCAAAATGGTATACGAGTGTGGTAGTGTGGTGGTGTACCTTTGCCGCGCTGATACTGGTACTTCTGGTGCTCTTCTCCGGATTGATTTTATAACGGTGGGATGGTGATGCATATCTATCCACGCTCCCCTAGGGTCAGCAAGCCGGCGGCGGCGCTTATCCCTGCGCTTGACGTTCTGTGGCCGGAACCGGATCGGGACGCCGTTGGAAAATTCTATATTTTCGAGCCGTAGACCGGTATAAAGTATGATTCGAAAGAGCCGCTTGGCAATCTCGTGAGGTCATATATCGATTACTTCGGCGAAATACTTAAGCTATTCCAACGTGAAGGTTTTACGCTTCTCATACTTTTTTCTTTAGGAGAGATCGCAAAATTCTTTTTCTTTTTCCTGTCGCAGGATTTCATTGTAGATGATAATCAAATCGTCATTTGAAAGCTCGTCTTTTTCGATTCGCAGAACGGCCTTCTTGCCACAGAAAATGCAGGTAAGCGGGAAATGAGTCGTTACCCACCATGAGTATAGGAATGGCATTAGACAGTCCTGACACCGCCCGTAATCAGTTGTAATCAT
>CAYWBT010000233.1:0-4635 GCA_964456585.1 uncultured bacterium | reverse complement strand
ATTCCATACGGCTGATTTCGCTCCACCGCCAAGCGATCGGATGTCTTCAACGCTGATACCAAGCTTTTCGAGACACGCAATATTCTTCCGAAGTAAATACGCGACACCCTCCATAACCGCTCGGACAAAATCCCCGTGCGTATGGCGCATGGTGATGCCGTAAAAGACACCACGTGCTGTGGAATCGAATTCCGGGGAATTGGTACCGGTCAGGTACGGAAGAAAAATCAGGTCATTCCCTGTACCGATCGTCTTCCCCACCTCCTCATTGAGATCATCGAAACTGATGCCGGGAAAGAACGTATTTCTCGCCCATTCCAGGCAGATCCCCCCACTCTCGCACACCGGCAGGAGAACGTAGGTTTCACGGATTGCATGGTAATGGCAGGGTATTTTATACTCGTTTATAACCGGACGAGCGACCATGGTTGCGGCGGCGAGAACGGTACCGGTGGTCTCGCTCACCATGCCTTCCCGTACGTTGCCGCTACCGATCATGCCTGCGAAGTGATCGAGTGCTCCGACATTCACCAAAACATCAGGGGGAAAACCGAACTCGTCGGCGATGTCTTTTCTCACCGTTCCCGCGGACTCTCCCGGTTCAATGAGTTCGGGAAGCTGCTCAGTCCTGACACCAACATAGTCCAGGATGTCATGCCAGTAGCTTTTAGTGGTGATATCGAGGTAATAGGAGAAATTATAGATGGTCAGGTCTCCCCGAAAGCACCCAGTCAGTTTGAAAATAATAAAATCCTTGAGGAGCAAGTATTTATACGCCTGATCGAACACATCTCTTTCGTGGCTGCGGAGCCAGAGAATTTTCGTGATCGGCCAAGTGGTGACGATATCCGGCTGGCCGGTAATACGATATCCTGCAGTACTGTCGAAAACATGCTTCAAGGTTTCACATTCGGCACCCGAGCGGTCATCCATCCAGGAAATACCCTTCCTCAACGGTCTGCCGCGATCATCGAGAATCACGAGAGACTCTGCCTGACCGGTCAGTGCCAGTGATCGAACGTTCCGGGAATCAGTATTCGAAGTTTTCAGCACTTCACGAATGCTCCGCTTGCATAACTCCCAGTACTGTTCCGGATCAAACTCAACATAACTGTTGTCGTACGAATATTCAACGCCAAAGGAAGAGATGCCGACCTCATGGAGGTCGCGGCCGTAGATTCCCGCTTTTATGTTGGTCGTTCCCAGGTCGAGGGTAAGGATGTAGTCCTGCATCATTATAACCTTTTCAGCAATACTATCAGGATGTTACCGTTACTTTCTGTGCGTTTCGGCTTTCGATACAATCGCCGTTATCCCTTCTCCGGGGGTGTTTCGTTCGATCGTGCGGCACGGTTTACTCCGTTCATCTCCTATATCTGTTCCTGGATTATCGGGCATATATTCCCGGCATATCGCAGCACGATAATCTCGGCATCGGGACCTTTCATTTCGAGCGCCATGTCGAGGGCGGCCTGAGGTGTTTCGGCAGAGAGAAATCCCACGTGCTCGGCATCCTCCCGCGAAATACCCTTCGACACCGCAATCAACCGACCCCGTTCGATGATCATGCGGTTGATTGATAGCAGGAAATGTGAGACGGTCGGATTGAGCATACCTTTATCGTGCAGTTCCAGTATTTTCTCTTTGTCCTTGAATCCGTAGCGGAGAACCTCGGGAATATTGTGGGACATGCATCCCGGACATTCGGCAACCATGATCACCAGAGCTCCTTCTTTCATGCAGATGTAGGCGGGATTAAGGCCTTTATTCGCCTGCCAGAAATCTATGTCGTTCCCCTGGGCATCAAATAGAACGATGTCGGCTCTTCGTGGAATCGGCACATTAGCCCTGCGGGATGCCCGCTCGGCACCACTGCGGTGGGCATGAACCGGATCGCCGGCGACAACATCGAGAATTTCGCAGTCATTGTTGACAATCGTGTTGATAATGTAAGTCAATCCCGCCTTCCGGGCAACCGTATCGATCAGGAGTTTCACCTCGTTATCGCGGACGCCGAGTATCTCTTCAACCGGATATGCCAGCGCCTTCCAGTGCATTTTCCCGATGGCATCGATACCGCCGCTGACACCGGGCAGGATGATGTTGCCCCCGCCGGAATATCCCTTGATCATGTGCGGCACGATGTTGCCTATTCCGATGACGAGGTCCGCTTCCTTCAGGCGCCTGTTGATAAACACCTCTACCCCATCTATTTCCATGCCGAGTGGCACGAGTTCTTCCACTTCGTTATGACGGTGCTGTTCGACAACAAATGTATCGAGAATCGATGGTCCCAGCTTCGATGTAAGTTCCTTTTCGCTCATCAGGCGGTGGGAGCCGTTTGCAATAAGAAACCGGACCCGGTCGTCGGTGATTCCACCCCGGTGCAACTCTTCGAGCACCTGCGGGAGAACAAGGTATGCCGGTGTATGCCGGGTATGGTCGTCACAGAGTATAAGCACCCGTTCAGCCGTTCGCGCCAGTTCCGAGAGCCGCGGCGCACCGATGGGATTTTCCAGCGCCCGCGCGACGATATCGCCGGGGGGAGACGACGCTTTCTCCGTTCCGGCCTCGAACACTCCCATGAGGTTTTCATCGGGAATATCTATCGGCGGCATATAATCATAGGGAAGTTGGTACAGCATATTGTATTCTCCTTCTCTTCGCCTGGGAAGCACCCGCACGGCGAAAAATAGAGCTTTTCACACTGTTCAATCGCGCCGCGCCATACCATCGAAGAACCAGTATTCGCACCGCTCTTCACAAGATACGCTGTTACCGCACACAATACAACATTTTTGCCAGACGTTTTACGGATTAGACATCTACTGATGATACCTTCTCTGGCAATTAAAATACTGGACAATATCCTGAGGCGATAGTATGTTGAATTAAACCTGAAAAAGCTTGAGAGAGATTATGTAGAGAAGCAGTCATGCTTTCTAACGACATCCTTTTCAAAAGGAGTTATATCATGAACTTTATACTGACAGTGTGCCTCTCGGTTATCCTGTTCTGCAGTATTACAGGCGCGCAGGAACAGTTCGAGTCCGATACCATCACTACGTCGGGCGGCAACCTCACCATTACCTTCATCGGGCATGGCACCCTTATGTTTTCGTTTGACGGTAAGGTCATTCATGTCGATCCGTGGAGTAAGCTCGCCGATTATACCAAGCTTCCGAAAGCTGATATTATCCTGGTTACCCATGAACATGGCGACCATCTCGATCCCACGGCCATCGAGCACACACGCACCGAAGCGACAAAACTCATCTACACCGAAAAGTGCTCGAAAAATCCCGCGGGCGGAACGGTGATGAAGAACGGCGACAGTGTGACTGTCCTTGGGCTCGGCATCGAGGCGTTACCGGCGTACAACATCATGCATAAGCGGGAGAACGGTGATCCCTACCATCCGAAGGGAGATGGCAACGGCTACCTTATCACCTTCGGAGACAAGCGGGTGTATGTCGCCGGCGACACCGAGAACATACCCGAAATGAACTCGCTGAAAAATATCGACATTGCTTTTTTGCCAATGAACCTTCCGTACACGATGTCTCCGGAAATGGTCGCCGAAGCCGCCCGCGCCTTCCGGCCGAAAATACTCTATCCCTATCACTTCGGAGACACCGACACCGCGAAGATTACTGAATTGCTCACTGATGAAAAGAAAATCGAAGTCCGCATCAGAAAGATGAAGTAACATGCACACTCTTTTTAGAGATGATGCCTGGCATCTCTCACTTTTTCTCACCGGGGTACCGGTCATTCAGGAATCAGCGTTCTTTCCTGACCGCCAGTATTCCTTTTGAGGTTTCCTCCGAAGAGGGGATGATAATTAGATAACTGCAAGAAATACTACTCATGCGATGCTTTTTAACCTTGAAAACGTACTACCAGTTCCTATTCCGAACGGAATGACAGAGAAAGGACTCCCCGATATGGAAAAGAAACTTCCACGTCGCAGTTTCTTTTTGACAACAGCCGCTGCGGGAGGTGCGCTCGCAACGGGTATCAATAAAGCAGATGCTCAGCCAGAGATGAAATCCTCGTCGAACGAACTCATCCGGGTCGGGGCTATCGCACTCGGTGATAACAGCCATCTTAATTACAGCATCTGGGCGCCGATTTTCAATCCGGTTGAGCCCGACCAATGGCCGGGACGTTCGACACGCATGGTAATATCGCATGTATGGGATTCACGGCCATCGGTCGCCGAAGCCTTTGCTAAAAAATACTCATGCGAAACCGTCAAAAACTATGACGACATGGTTGGCAAGGTTGACGGAATGCTCTTCGCTGGATTTAACGAATCCCCGTGGTGGCCGCAATTGACACGTCCCTATCTCGAGGCAGGTATTCCCTGTGTCATCAATCGCCCGTTTGCACTCAGTATGAGGAACGCCCATGAAATGGTCGAGCGCTCTCAAAAATACAACGCACCGATTATGGCAATCGACGGCCGGGAATACATCAAGGAAGTCTCTCTCGCCCGTCACAAGGTAGCGGAGATAATCCGCTCGGGTAATTCAATCATCGGGGTAAATTCCGACAATTCATCCGGCTACGAATACCCCCAGCACGGCATTCACGGCCTTAATTTCCTCGCGGCAATTCTCGGGTGCGATG
>CAYWBT010000232.1:0-4721 GCA_964456585.1 uncultured bacterium | reverse complement strand
CGCCGCGAACGCCTGATCCTCGTCGCCTTCGCTGACGCCGCCGCCGCGGCCCGCGATGCCGAGGCGGAACGGCAGGAGATCGGCGATGATGACCTGCACAGCACCGGCGGCCTTCGCCATCTGTGCTGTCATGATACCGATAATACCGGCACCCGTGACAAATACGGAATCACCAACTTTCAAGGATGATCGTCGTACCGCATGAACTGCTACCGCAACCGGTTCAATGAGTGCCGCACGATTCCTGTTCCAGTGCTCCGGCACCGGGATGACCGAATCGATGGGCACCGCCACGTATTCCGCCATCGCGCCTTCCCTGTCGATGCCGATAAGCTTCAGGTTTTCACACACATAGGTGTTACCGCTCCGGCAGGTCGAACATTCGTTGCAGCTTAAAAGCGGATAGAATGTCGCCCGTGAACCGATGGCGACTCCCGCAGGTGCTTCGCCGGCAATATCGACAATCGTGCCGCCGACCTCATGCCCCATGATGAGCGGTGCCTTCGCGCGCGGATGTTTACCGGCGAAGATCGCCATGTCGGTACCGCATATCCCAACCGCTTCCACTTTTAAAAGCACCTCACCCTCGCTGATCTTCGGAATCGGTCGTACGACATGCTCGACTGTATCAATACCGGACCATATTGCGGCTTTCATCTCATGAGCCATTATTCCTCCTTCATGTTAAAAATATGTCACTGTACCTTGCCATTCTGATTTCTCCTGGCCGGGGAAATTAATCCCCCGATTCTACTGGTCGTCACTGATTCTACCGGATACATCTCCGCTGTTGTTCCACCGTCAGAGGGTACGCAGCCTTTTCATGAATGAATTGTTTCCCTGCTGAATTACTGCACGAGCGTTCGATTAAACGCCTCGAGGGTATCTTCGTTTATATATTTTCTCGCAACGCTCCCCTGACGGATGAGGGAGAACACAATCATGTTCACACCGATGCGAAAATGGGGATTATCGAAGCTCTGGCGCGCCCAGGTTCCCCCGTACTCGTTGTCAGATATAATCCCGATGAGACGCTCGCCGATCCAGATACCCTCGAGATACGGGCCGAATTCGAGCAGATCTTCGTCATTCGCGTTGGGAAATCGTACCGGCTGCTCTTCGAACTTGTAGTAGACCTCGTAGAGCGGGTGATCCAGGGACACCGGTGCAAAGTGGACATATCCCCCGAGCGAGTCGATGATCATCTGCCGGAGGGGAAACAGGCCCTTCTGCGGATATATCTCCTCGTCATTGGGATTGAATCCTTCAAGCAGGGCAAATCCGCCGTCGAGGAAGTATTCTTTCAAGTTCTCCAGATCAGCCGGTGTCAGTGCGAATATTCGGTCGGCACTGATGTAGATGAATGGGTAGCGTAAGAGGTCGGGAGAAGCAAGCTCGAGGTGTCCGTCAATTGTGACCGTGACGCCGGTATGCTTTTTAAACCCGTCCGCAAGTCCCATGACCGCACGTTCCGCGGTGCGGGCGGGCACGAGAAGTATTTCATCCGTGGGAGTAGACCCTACACCCCAGACATCGACTGGAATGTGGATATAGCCCCTCAGGTTCCTCCGGTTTGAAATGTCCTTGATCACGAGCGCCTTGTACTGCCCCGTGTCGAGATCATCGATGGACACGAGACCGCTTTTAAGCGAAAAGTATTCAATCGGAACGCGGGATATACCATCATCGTAGCCGATGTCAATCACATCGGCGATGGAAATGTCGAATTCCTCACTGATCCTGTCGCGGATGGTCGAATCGATCTCGGCGATGATACTGGCGATTTCCTCGACATCCAGGTCAAGATCGAGCGTTTCGGCAAGTTTCAAGATCTCGGGTTCCGTCACCGGTTGCTTGTATCGGAACTTCCCGGTGGGCATTCTTACGAGAAATTTCTTCCGTAACAGCATGCTCTTAAGAAGCTGACGCTTATTCATCACGAAAGGTCTTGTCATACGCGGCGGCCGAACGATCAACTCAACTGTTATCGGCCGGGGAACCCTGACTGCAGTATGCTTGAAGCTTATCACCCCAAACAACCCGGCATGGAACACGATCGCCACGACAAATCCGAGGTAGAAAAGCCGGAGTGTCTCGTTTTCCAGCTTCCGAATGTTGATAGCGTCGGTGGAACGCTTGAATCTCGGTGACCGCTGGGCGTTTTCCATCACATTACCCGTCGGTAGAGATCTTCATAGGCGTTGGTGATGGTATCGGAGTTGTACTCCTCGATAGCCCGTTTTCTGCCGTTTTCTCCCTGCTTGCGGGCCAGATCGGGATCCTTGAGGACGCGGACACAGCCCTCGATTATGGCGGGGATATCGCCGATAGGATAGAGCTGACCGGCGGTGTTATCTCCCAGGTAGCTCTCCATACCGCTTCCCCGGGTGCCAATGACCGGCACACCGCAGCTCATGGCCTCGAGCGCCGTCAATCCGAAGCTCTCGTGCTCGGACAACAGCAGGTAAAGATCGGCGCAGGGAAGCAGGTGACTTACATCTTCCTGCTTGCCCAAAAACATTACCCGACCCGAAAGCTTCTTCTCATCGACAAGCATACGAACCCGTTCTTCTTCCGGTCCGCTACCAATCAGTACAAGGCGGGCTTTCATCTGCTTCACGATCCCCTCGAAGACCTCGATAATATCCGGTATCCGTTTGACCGGTCTGAAGTTAGAGATGTGCATGATGTTTTTCTCTTCGGGCATGAGACGGCATTCCCGGCAGACCTCTCTTTTATCAGTAACCGGGGCAAAACGCTCGGTATCGACAAAATTTGGGATAACTTCGATCGGCTTGTTTATCGCAAACCGATAGAGCGTCTGGTTCTTGAGGTATTCTGAAACAGCGGTAACCGCATCCGATTGCTCGATCGAAAAGCGGGTAATATCGTAGTACGAAGGTTCTTTCCCCACAAGCGTTATATCGGTACCGTGCAGCGTCGTGATGACCGGCAAGTTCATGGTGTCAGCTATAATTTTCTTGGCGAGATAAGCACTCGTTGCATGGGGAACAGCGTAGTGAACATGGAGGATATCCAGTTTCTCGCGCTGGGCGACCTGGGCCATCTTTGAAGCGAGAGACAGGCTGTAGGGAACATATTCAAACAGGGGGTAATTGAAGACATCCACCTCGTGGAAATGGATGTTCTCCACGAATTCCGAGAGCCGGTACGGCAGGGACGTTGTGATGAAATGTATCTTGTGCCCCCTGCCGGCGAGACATCTTCCCAACTCGGTGGCAACGGTTCCGCTCCCGCCGTACGTCGGGTAACAAGTAATCCCGATTTTCATGTATGACACCCTTCTATACGGTTGTTCCCGATACAAACGGGATTCCCCGCACCCATCAACTCATGTCTGCCCTGATCCGTCTCTGCCCTGGCCCGGAATCAAGGACCGCAGAGCGACCTCACGCACAAGGTCGTCGATCTCAACCGGCGTATCCATCCTGAACGGTTCGCCGTAATCACGGTGTATCTTCGACCCGAAATATCGGAACCGGGTTTCCATTTCACGGTGGAAACGGTCGGAGGAAATATAGGTCTCGGCACCCTGGTAGGAGGGATTATGTACCTGGCTCCGGTAACAGGCGACCGTCTGCATTTTTCGCTCGTACTGGCCGGTGATGTCAATGATCATCGTCGGGGCAATCTCATAGTATTCCATGCAGTAGATAATCTTGTTGGGTCGGTACTTTGCTTGTCCGGTGTTGTATTTTTCCAGCCCCGCAGTGAAGGTCGCTTCTCTCACGAGCATCGAGACATGGGTATGGTCGGGGTTACGGTTGTTCGTATCATGTGTAATGATGATATGCGGTCGATACTGACGGAGAACTTCGACTACCTTTCCCCTGTTCTCCACGGTATTCTCAATGAAGGCATCGGGAAAGTGCAGGTTGATCCGAACATCAACTCCCATAATTTCTGCGGCACAGGCCGCTTCCCGCTCACGCTCTCTGCTCGTTCCCCTCGTTCCCATCTCCCCTTCAGAAAAGTCAACGATTCCAACCCGGTATCCCTGATCCTTGAGCTTGATGATCGTACCGCCGCAGAGTATCTCAGCGTCATCGCGGTGCGCCATCATGCAGAGCACATCGATGTCATGTTCCATCGCACACTACCACCAAGTTAACTATCGGTTCATAATTAAGACTTACTACATCGGTATAAATTATGAAGGATCAAAAGGAGAAGCAAGCACTCTCGTAAAAAAAATGGTCGCATCTCACCCGTCGTTTATCTCCTGCCGCCTCAACAAAAAAAGCGCCTCCGCTAACGAAGGCGCTATAGTATACTCCCGGCAACTTCCTACTCTCCCACAAGGTCTCCCAAGCAGTACCATCGGCGCAAGTGGTCTTAACTTCTCTGTTCGGAATGGGAAGAGGTGTGACCCCACCGCTATAATCACCGAAAATAATTTCATTATGAACTGAATAGAGAATGAATGGTTGTCTAAAGGTGAACTCTCATTAGCCTGCCTGGTAGGAAGAAATTTTTATAGTAATGGCCAAGTCAATCGGACTATTAGTACCGCTCGGCTGAAAACATTACTGTTCTTACACCTGCGGCCTATCAACCATGTAGTCTTCATGGATCCTGATGGGGAAATCTAATCTTGGAATGGGCTTCCCACTTAGATGCTTTCAGCGGTTATCCCTTCCGAACGTAGCTACCCAGCGATGCTCCTGGCGGAACAACTGGTACACCAGAGGTTCGTCCAT
>CAYWBT010000231.1:0-4750 GCA_964456585.1 uncultured bacterium | reverse complement strand
TCTCCTGTCAAAAGATGTCCACTTCAAGGATATCGGGCTTTTGATTATCGACGAGGAGCAGCGCTTCGGGGTACGGCACAAGGAGCGTATCAAGAAGATACGCAGTCACATCGATGTGTTGTCCATGACCGCGACCCCGATCCCGCGGACGCTCAATATGTCGCTCCTCGGTGCCCGTGATATCTCCTACATCAACACGCCGCCTCCCGACCGGTACAGTGTTCACACGGAAGTTGTCCCCTTCGAGGAAAAGATCGTCATCGAGGCAGTCCTGCGGGAAATCGACCGTGATGGCCAGGTTTTCTTTGTGCATAACCGCGTCCGGTCCCTCGACAGTATAGCATCCTATCTGCGGACACTGATGCCGTCAGTCTCATTCTGTGCGGTTCATGGTCAGCTTCCCAATAAGGAACTGGCCCGGAGGATGCATGATTTCTATCATGGAAAATACCAGGTACTGGTTACCACCATGATCATCGAGAACGGGCTCGACCTACCGCGTGTCAACACCATTCTGGTGAACCGGGCAGACACCTTCGGGCTCGCCCAGATATACCAGCTTCGCGGCAGGGTTGGCCGGTCGAATACCAGGGCACATGCCTATCTGCTCGTGCCACCCAAAATACCACTCTCGAAGATTGCGCGCAAGAGGCTCCAGACGATTGAGGAACTCGCTTCCCTGGGGAGCGGTTTTAATGTCGCCATGCGAGATCTCGAGTTCAGGGGGGCGGGAAATATTCTGGGTACCGAACAATCCGGTTTCATTTCCGCCGTGGGATTCGACCTGTACTGCGATTTGTTGCAGGAGACCATCGCCGAACTGAAGGGAGAAAAGGTTGAAAAACCGCCCGAAGTCACGGTGCATTCGAAACATGACGCCTATTTCCCCGAAGACTACATGCCAGATACGCAGGAACGGGTGTTGTTCTATCGCCGCCTTTCGGAAACGGTCTATTCGACCGATGTTACCGCGCTTGAAGAAGAGATGATCGATCGCTTTGGCAGGCCGGGTGAACCGGTGGTGAATCTGATCGATTCCGCCTATATTCGTCACTATGCGGCACGGATTGGTGCATCGGAAGTTACCTTAACAGATGGCGAGGTGAGCATCCATATTTCCGAGGGGATCGACATTACCCGTGAAAGCGTTGAGAACTTAATTAAGAAGTCGCCGATTAAACTGCACTTTTCATTTGACAAGGGAATGGTGATACGTTTCATTCCGCCCAATAATTTCCAGGGGCAGTTGGCGGAGGCAAAAAATGTGTTGCATGCTTTAGTTCACTAATATATATTATTTTTATACTTATATTTCAAAAAGGTAGAAGAATGCTTTCGTGAATGCCCGGTCATGAAATGGATCATGTTACTCGTGTTACGGGATAATGCATCGATCCGGAAGGGTAATACCCGACCGTATTTCATGATGGGAACAAAAGTTGTATGGTTCAAAATGATGAGTACAAAAGTATTTGTTTATGCCGGTTGTATGCTATTCATCCTGTCACTCCTCTCCGGGTGTTTTGAATTCAAATCAGAGGAAAAACCCGAAATCAACGAACCAATTTATGCGAGGGTCAACGGGGTATTATTAACCGAATCGGGTCTTCGGTCCATTGTACCGAGGGATTTTTATGACAGGCTGACTCCCGGGCATAAGCGCAAGATCATCGAAGAGTGGGTGGACCGTGAGCTCCTCTATCAGGAAGCTCTGCGCCTCAAAATTGACAAGACGCCTGAAATTAATAGATTGTTGCTCAATTCACGGAGGAATCTCCTGAGTAACGAACTGCTCGAACGTGAAATTGCACATATAGCCATGCCCAATGAAGAAATAATCGAAGAGGTATACGAGGAGAACAGGGAATATTTTGAAATTCCTACGAAAGAGTACAGAATTCGTTACGCGCTCTTCGATAACAAGAAGGATGCCTTGGAATTCCGCAGCCGGGTGAAGCGGAACGAAAGTTTCTCAGATCTGGCAAAGGAATTTTCAAAAGATCCCAGTTCGCAGAACGGCGGCAATCTCGGATTGGTGAACGAGGAGACGGTTGAGCCTGATATCTGGGTGTCTGTTCTGTCAACCGTCCAGAATTACGGATTGAAGAGGGTGTCCGATCCGTTCAGTGTTGTCGATGGCTGGGGCTGCGTGATTGTCGATGAAGAATTGGAAGCCGGCAGCATCAAGCCCCTGAAATACGTGAGCGACCTCGTTGCCGACATGTATATGACTGAAAAACGTGAAGAGACTCAGAAAACATTATTACAGCGTCTCGAGAACGAAGCGGATATTTCTATAGAATTTCCCTAATACGGTGGTTTGTGACACAAATGCGAAAAGAACTGATTATCGTAATACTCATTGTTGGTTGCCTATCCCTCCAGCCATCCCTCGTCAGGGCCCTTGAAGACGATGTAGCTATTCAGGGGCAACTTGTTGACAGGGTGATGGCTATAGTCGGCGATCAGATTATATTGCTTTCCGATGTGCGGAAGCAAATGAGCAATCTCATGCTGGCGCGGAAGATACAGGATAATGCCACTCCCGACGTTCTCCAGGGGCTTTTCCGCGAGGTGCTCTATGATATGGTCAATGAACAGCTTCTGTTGATGAAGGCGGCACAAGACTCCATCAAGGTAGACCTCCGGATGGTTGATGTCGAGGAGAAAGACCAACTGAACGATATCAAGCAGCAGTACGGGAGTCAGGAAAATTTCAACAATGCACTTGAAGAACTCGGGCTGACCGAACAGCAGTTGCGGCGCATGGTACGCGAGTGGAAGTATAAGAAGGTACTCACCGAAACCCTGATGCAGAAACTGACCGCGAGCATCAATCCCACATCGCAGGATATGGAGGTCTGGGTCGAGGCCAACCGTGATTCCCTCCCGGAAATGCCGGAGCAGTACAGGTTTAGCCACATACTGATTTACCCACGGATTTCGGAAGCTCGACGAACGGCCACGGTGAGTGAGCTTAAAGATATCCGAGCACACATACTTGACGGGGAAGATTTCGGGGACTTGGCAATCCAGTATTCCCAAGACCCCGGTTCGGCAAAAGATGGTGGAGATCTCGGATACTTTCGGCGGGAGAGTATGGTCCCCGAGTTTTCCGAGGTGGCATTTTCCCTCGATGTGGGAGAGGTTTCAGATATTGTTGAATCGAAACTGCCGATGGCGAAGGGAATGCAATTCGGTTTTCACCTCATCAAGGTCGATGATATCAGGGGTGATGAGATACGCGCCCGCCACATCCTGAAGCTTCTGAAACCCAATGAAGAGGATGAGCGACTCATTGTCAATGAATTGTCGAGAATGCGCAAAGTCATCGTTTCAGGTGATTCGACATTTGCTGACATGGCGAAAGCCTACTCTGAAGATGAAAACTCTCGTGACTTCGGGGGTAAACTCCAATGGCTGTCACCGGATCAGGGTATACTTCCGTCCTTTATCACCCAGTCGAAAAAGTTGAAAATCGGGGAAATCTCGGAACCGTTCAAGAGCGAATTCGGCTATCATCTGCTCGTAATGAATGATCACCGGCAGGCGCATAAGCTGAATATCAAGGACGACAATCACCTTGTAAGGGAACTTGTCAAACAGGAGAAGAACATGGCCGAGATAGAGCGTGTCCTTGACAAGCTCAAACGGGAAATTTATATCGACATTCGTCTCGAATAACCGGAAATTTTATCGGGCACGGCAAGCGGTAAATCTCGGTTGGTGGACGTTCTCACTATCATTTCGATTCTGCGCTCTGTTTGTTCAGGAGGCGAACTATCATTGAACACCAATAAGCCCTATGGTGAACTCGCTTCACTTTATGACCGGGTAATGCTTCATGTTAAATATGATAATTGGGCAGAATATATTTCCTTAATTTTTGAGAGGTACCGGAAAAAAGTCGGGACCATTCTCGAAATTGCCTGCGGTACCGGAAGCCTCTCTATCTATCTCCACAAACTCGGCTACGACATTATCTCCACCGATCTATCCCCCGCAATGCTTGCCGTCGCCTCGGAAAAGTTCAGAAAAATCGGTATGCCACAAAAGCTTTTTGCCGCAGACATGACCCAGCTCCCCATGGTGGGACGCTATGATGCGGTGCTTTGCCTGTATGATTCCATTAATTACCTTAAGGACTCGGCTGATTTCAGGATCGCAGTCTCAGAAGCATCACGCGTGTTGAAGCGTGGCGGCCTCTACATTTTTGATGTCTGCACAGTCAAAAACTCACGAATGTTTTTTTCCAATCACACCGTGGTCGAGGACCTTGGAGAAGTTAAATATGAACGCGTGTGCACCTATAAAACGCGGCAGAATATTCAGGAGAATTTATTCGTTATTGAACATGACGGCAGTCGGATTAAGGAAAAACACGAGCAGCGTATCTATCGGCTCGGGGAAATTGACGCCATGATTAGGGGATTGCCGTTCAAAACGCTCGGCATTTTCGATGATTTAACCTTCAGAGACGGCACCGAGAATTCCGAGCGGGTTCACTATGTTCTCGAGAGAATCTAATCCGCAGTTTCTGATCGGACCCGAGTGACAGGGAAATGCGATGATAAAGCTCGATGATGTCAGTCTTTTATTGAACAATACGAAGATTCTTGAAGAGGTTTCTTTTGAGGTGAAAAAGGGAGACTTTGTTTTTCTCCTCGGTCCCTCCGGCGCCGGGAAAAGCTCAATACTAAAACTCATTCACTTCGATCAGTACCCGACTGCCGGCAGGGTATATGTTCAG
>CAYWBT010000230.1:0-4813 GCA_964456585.1 uncultured bacterium | reverse complement strand
GGATATAAGTTATCAGATAATGAAAAAACTCAAAAAAGTATAAACCTTTTAGCAGGGAGATATGTTGGAAGTGATCCTGGCGCTGATTATGATTATGCTTATGTAGGAATTGCATATGGTCTGAATTTTTCTATCCTAGGATATCGAGGATTTTTTTTTGAATTAGGCATGGCAAAGGTCTTACAAGATAACTTGGGTAATTTAGCAGATGATCCTTTTGTTCCATGCGCCAATATAGGTTATATCTATCGGTTTACTCCGAAAGAGAAGAAATAGAACAAAAGCTATATTTTCGAAAGGAAAACTGCCCTCTTTATTTTTTAGGTCTCCATATTTATTGAAGGTTCAAGATAAGATTAGCGGATAATTCCCAATAATATTTAGTAATAATAGATACAATTTTTCGTTCCTTCACTTCAACTTAATCCCCTGATAACGAACTTCTCTGATTCCCCCCTCTACCGTCCATCCAACCACCGAATAAACAAATCCTCGGAGGTTTTTCCCTCGCCGGACACTATAAACGACGACGTCTTTCCAGCGTTCTCAGAGATCGCTGTCACGATCTCCGCTGCTTCCGTGCGGAGTGATGCGGGTGCGGGGCTGCCGTCACCGTCGACCGGATCGATGACAAGGATGGGGCGGGGTGCGCAGAGCCCGAGCAGGTCCGGGAGGTCGTAGCGGATGAGCGCTGCCGGAACCGCGGTTGAGCCGACTGCGGGATCGTAGAAACGGTGCCTGATCACCGACTCCCACGAGACCGGCGTTTCGATGAAGGCGGCGGCGTTCAGGGAGTCGTCCATCGCGGCGGCATGCATGAGCGCGGGGCCGGTAATGCCGATCGACAGGGCGGTTATCTCACTGCCGCGCACATCGCCCCGTGACGAGAGGTGGCGGCGCAGGCGCAGCACGGCGTCGGCCTGAATGCCGGTGATGCTCCGGCCGATGAACTGTGCGCCGTAGAAGAGGTTGTAGCTAACGCCGTCGATGATTGAATCGTCCATCTTGACTTGGTCGGTTTTTCCCGGGAATCCATAGCTGAGTTCCCCGCAACCCGGCAAGTCGGGGGCGAAGACGAGATAGCCCGCTTTGGTGAGTCGTTCGATAAACATGCCGGGCCCGGCATCGGCTGATTTGCCAAGCTGGTTGAGGTACAGGACCGCCGGGAAGGGGCCGTCGCCGTCGGGAACGAACACGAGACCGGGAAGCGGAAGATCGCCGTCGTCGAGAATCACCCGCTCGATCGCATACCCCTCGCGCCGGAACCGTCCGGTGAAGATCACGTCTTCCTGCACTGGCGTGCCCGTGATACCGGCGAGTGCGGGGAACGCGGCCCTGACCTGGTCACGGTGCCCGGCCGGGTCGGTGCGTGACGCTGCGAGACCGGTGAGCACTTCCTCCGCATCGCTCCTGATGAAATCGTGGATGGAGCGCGAGCCCGAGGTGATCGTCTGGCCGGTGTCGGTCATGATGAGCTTCGCGTCTTCGATAGCTGGTATGGTTTCCGGGGTCGGGTCACCGGCGACGTCGAAAACGTTCATGAAGAAGGCGTGCTTCCGTTCCTGGTTGCGCGGCGCGAAGTTGTGGACATCGTCATCCTCGCTCATGCTGAAGTTCTCCGGATTTCCGAGCGCCTGGAATGCCGGCCTGACTGATGCGAATGTTTCCCGCGCTCCCTGGATGCTGAAGAAATCGCGGGTCGTGGCGATCAGGAGCGTCGGTTTCGGTGCGCGGGCGATGAGAAAATCGCCGAAGTCGAGGCCGCGGGCGATCATCGCATGAAGGTTCTGGCACCCGTCCTGGGGGCCGATCGACTGGAAGAGCCTCCGGTAGCTCGTGATGAAGCATTCGGGTGCCGCCGCGGCGATACGGGAATCCATCGAGCCGATATACGAGGACATAGTCCCACCGCCCGAGAGACCCTGGACGCCGATCCGGGACGGGTCGATATCGTCACGCCCGCAGAGGTAGTCGACCGCGCGGATACCGTCCCAGAGCATGGCCGCCGCGATCGTACGGCCGATGAGAAGGTACTGGAGGCCGGCGTAGGAATGCTCGTTCGTCGAGTCGCCGCTGACCATCTTGCCGCGTCCCTCGCGCTCGTCATAGTACTGGAGCCGTTCTCCCTGCCCGAGGGGATCGATGGTTAACACTGCGATGCCCTTCCGGGCGAAATTCAGCATAACCTGTTGGTAAAGTTCCCGGCGGAAAGCCCTCCCCGAGTGGCCTATGAGGAAGAGCACGGCGGGGAGACGTCCCTCGGCGCCGACGGGTTTGAACAGGCAGGAGGTGACCCACAGCCCCGGTCTCGATTCGAAGATGATTTTTTCGACGGTGATGCCCTCGTGCTCGAAGGTCCCGATTGTCCGGGCGTTCAGGGGGGTCTTCTCCGGTACGGGGCCGAATGCGCCGACGAGCCGCTTTCGTATGGACGACTGGTAGCCCTGCCAGCCGTTACTGCTATGGATGCCCGCAATGAGCGCAGCGCGTTTTTCGAGAATTCGGTATGCTTCGCGGCTCACAGCGTCGTACAGGAAATCTTCCGAGTGGCTAAAGCTGCGCCAGCTGTCCATGACCAGGAGGTCGTCCTGAGCGGATACCCGGCCCGGCAGGAATGGGCCGAACGATACGAAGAGCAGCATGACAGACAGGAGACATCGGCGATTCATCAAGGTTTTCCTTTCGGTTACACCTCGGCGATTATGAGGATGTATGGCAGATGAGCTTCATGGGATAGTCTCCCCGACGAGTGGTCGACGGCAGAGAAAGGGAATACGTAACGTATGCCGGTATTGCACAAAAGTACTATATTCCTGAGGGGAGAACAAGTGATTTTACCGCCCGTATCTTATTGAATGGACTAAAAAGCCTTGACTATTATTGGTTTCCTATATAGTATTGAAATAATCGACTTATCACACATCTTATAGTGAATAATACATGAAAAATTGTTAGGTTAGTTACTCGTTGTCACTTACTGGTGCAGAGGGGAGAATGGCATGGCACAAGAAGATAATCACCTCTGCCTTTCTCCAACCGTCCTGCAAATGACAGAGAAGTTTTTCACCGCCATGCGCGCCGATGAAGGATTCGGAGATCGTGCAATAGGCCGGCGTGAAAAGCTTATGCGAAAAAGAAAAATCCCGAGGAGGATGTAATGCGCCGTAGATCGTTTATTTCCAATCTCTCCCTTTTGTCCGGGACTGCACTGTATGCAGTCAATCGCTCCGATGCCGCAGAAAAGGACAGTTCCCATTCTTTCCGAACAGTCGGTACCGTTTTCGAACCTGCACGGGAAGTTCCGGTAATAGAAAAGACCGATGTTGTGGTTATCGGCGGAGGGCCCGCGGGCGTTGCGGCTGCGATATCCTCAAGCCGGGCGGGTGCGAGGACTATTCTTGTCGAGCGGTACAATCATCTGGGGGGGATATGGACAGGCGGACTGGTGCTGCCGTTGTTGTCGACACATGCCATGCAAAAGAACGGCACGTTCGAGAAAGTCATCTACGGTATCGGCGATGAAATCGCACAAAAACTGAACGGCATGGGCATGACTGTCAATGAAGTCAATCCTGTGGTCGATCCAGAAGCGGCGAAATATGTCCTCGATGTAATGATAAAAGAATCCGGCACCCGCGTGCTGTATCATTGCCGGGCATCGAATGTTATTGTCGAGGACAACAAAATCACCGCGGTTATCCTTGAAACCAAATCGGGACGTGTGGCGATACAGGCCACAATGGTTGTGGACTGCACGGGTGACGGCGATATTTTTCATCTGGCCGGTGAAAACTACGAAGAAATGAAGTATAATATCGGCCTTGTCCACCGGCTCGGCAATATCGACAGAATAGACAAAACAAAACCCGGATATAAGGAAATGCCGATCGGTGGTGCAACGCCGCTGCCGAGCGTGAACTGGGTCAACATGGGCGGTGAAACAAATCAGAACGGCATTGACCTTTATACCCTCTCCGAATTGCAGCAGAACTACCGGATTGCCATATGGGAGGCGACAGAAAAGATTCGTTCGACACCGGGCTATGAGGAGGTTTTCCTGCTGGATACCGCTTCCCAACTCGGTGTGAGAATGTCGCGTATCCTTCATGGCGAGTACACATTAACGCTCAAGGATTCCATGACATACAGAACGTTCGATGATGCCATCGGTGTCAGCGGGTCGTGGACGACAGTGAGCTACGACGGCAGGAGGATCGCGCCTAAAAACCGCCCGTCATGGCAGATACCCTACCGGTCGCTCGTCCCGAAAAAGATTGACAATCTCCTGGTTGCCGGACGGTGTTTCAGTTTCGATCCCAAGATGGTCGAGGATGCGCGGATTATCGGCACCTGCCTGATAACCGGTCATGGCGCGGGAGCGGCCGCAGCGGTCGCCGCGGGCACAAATACAACCGCCCGTGATGTCGATATCCGGCGAGTCCGGCAAACACTCAGGGAGCAGAACGTTTATCTGGGTTGACGGGTGTTGTGATCATTCCTTGAGTCATAAACGATCACTCGGTACACCAGTGTACAACGCTTTATATAAGTACTCTTACCGCCTATATCGCAGAGAAGTGTTAAAAAGCCTTGACTATTAATGGTTTAAAATATTATTGTATTGAAATTAACTGCTTGTCGAGCGTTTTGCAGTGAATAATTATTAAGTTAATTGATAGTTCAATCACAAGATGAAGAGGAACTAAATGAACTTGTCATTGACGGAACAGCTAACTTACTCAACTGTAAGAATCGAATGCCTTTTTCCCTGTAATAATGTTGGCACAGGGACAGGATACTTTTTCAGGTTTAA
>CAYWBT010000229.1:0-4814 GCA_964456585.1 uncultured bacterium | reverse complement strand
CGGAATTTCCTGATGATGCCCCACCCCATCTCACAAAATTCGTGCTGGGCGACAATACCGGCAAGCTCGGGGAACTGAAAGTACCCAATCCGCTCAAGGCGGGCAGAATGCCGGTTGAAATACGGGCAACCGAGCTCTGCATCAAAGAAGTCGGCGGCGAGGCGTTCGTCCAGCCGTACACCGCGGGACCCATGACTTGTGCCAGCCAGCTTAGGGGTGTCCAGACACTGATGATGGATACGATCGACCGGCCTGATTTCGTCGAGGAATTACTTGATTTTACTACCGAAGTCGTGCTTGCATACGGAAAAGCTCTGGTGGATGCCGGCGCCCATGGAGTACTGCTTGGTGCGGCACTGTGCTCACCCCAGTTTACTCCGCCATCGTTCTATCGGAATCACATCCTTTCGCGCCACCAGAAATTGATCGCTGCATTGAAGGAATATGGCGCGCCATCAGTCGATCTGCATGTATGCGGAGACATCTCAAGCATCATTCCTTATATGGCCGAGTCAGGAGCAGACATGTTCGATGTAGACTGGCAGATGGACATGGGGAAACTGAAACAGGAGATAAAAGGAAAAGGCATTACCCTCCGGGGGAATATCAATCCAACGCTCATTCAAAACGGCACACCCCAGGAGGTGTATGAGGAATCGGTCAGAGTGATAAAAGCCTCGGGAACCGGCGGGGGAATGATTTTAGGTTCGGGCTGTGATGTGGCCCATGGAGCGCCTCATGAGAACCTCGATATGATGCTGAAAGCTTCTCTCGATACTCCTCTGGGAGGCTGATCGCATATTTTAAATGGCAAACCCGTTCGTTTCTCCGGTACGCTCTTGCGAGATTACCCCTTTTTTCACGAATCGGGAGAAATAGCCCGAACAAGACTGTATACCGGAAATTGATCGCGAAGTCAGGAATAAAATAGTCTTTATAATGCACTTGAATACATTTGAAAGTGAAACCGGTTGTGGGATCGACGAAGAGGAACCATGGTGCTTATTTCACAGCGAAGGTTGTGCAAGGGGCGATGGGCAGGACCGCCCTCAACGGGTGTTCGATGCGCGGAGTCAGGTAGTGTGAATTGGGCGAGTGTTCGGCAACCCGTTCTGAAACAGGGGATGTTGCTCAAGCGGTCGTCGTGCTTTTACGTATTCTTCGTAATGAAAACATTTATGCTATCTTCATACTCTTCGGTGAATTCCTTCACCGCTTTTACCAAAGATTCCTTATTGTTCGCTGAGAGTTTTGAGGTTTTGATGGCATCTTTTATTTCATATTCCATTCTCTTCATTATAATGTAATTCTTTTTTAATACGCCAATTTTGTATTGCAAACTTTCCAGCATCCTCTCGAAAGCGTTTTGTAAATGGATGAGTTCATCCTTTTTACGAAGCGTTACATCTACCGTTAGATTCCCCTTGCCGATTTCCTCGGTTATTTTTTCAAATTTATAGAGAGGCCCTGCTATTTTATGAGAGAGGTAGAGAACGGTGTATATGGTGATAAGCGAGAGTAAAATGAACACGATTACCGTTGTCAAAATAATTGTTGGCAAGAGGATTTCTCGCGTGTTCGTGATGGTCATGTGAGCGGTATAGAGCCTCGTTTCCAGTTCATTTGCTGCTAAAAAATACAGCCCCATTCCGGTAATAACACTTCCAAAAATCAGGATCAAAATAAATCGAATGATTATTTTCGTCTGAAACGTTTTCTGTATGAAGTATTGTCTACGTTTGAATGCAAGTCCACGAAGCATGGCGTATTCTCCTGTTTCTATGCTCTATGGTTCGATATCAGGGACCTCAGAAGTGTCGTATTCATTTCTTACCATATATGACGGCGAACTTGTCGATGACAGCTTATACATAATTCACCCTGTGAATTGTTTCGACGCAGAAAATACGTCTTATGCTGTTTTTTCCCCTTAAAGAAATCATACATTTTCTGGATAATACTTCTTGGCATCCATGGACGGTTTGAAAATCTTTCAAAATGTGGATTGTGGCAGGTTATACAGGTAATTTCCCTCTTCTTCGTGAGCGGCAAGTCCTTAGGCGCCGCATAGGGAACGACGATGTGCACCGGGTGATCTGCGACTCGATGCGGATGGCATTCAAGACAAACATCGGTGGGAAAGCTTGTCGAATCCGCATTTATTGCGATATATTTCGCCGTGGTACCGGTGATATTATAGATTACATGGCATATATTGCAGAGTTCTTTATCGTTTAGGAAGGGATGGCGTTGAATATCTTCCGAAAAAATGACCGTAGATACTCCCGTAAGTACCAACATTAAAACAACAATAACGAAACTCTTTTTCATATAACTACCAATCAAACAATTTATTTGTTATTACAAATTCATAATTCGAGATTACATTCTTTTCGTCGTATGGCAAATTTTTCTTTGCGCTACTCTTCACCGGGTTGGTTTTCTCTTTTTTTTCCCTGCGTTTTCTGCTTCACTCAGGTGCTTTTCTCACGTATAACTTCAAATTCTCCAAAGCAAGCATCATCGGGCGATATGTTCCCGATGCCTCATGATAATGTTTCTCGCCGATTTAATCAATAAAAAAATCATTACCTCACTTCACCGGCATCCGGGAATATAAAACTCCAGTCCGAAACCTCATGGTTTCATCGCCGGTGATATCGCTCGCGCATCTCCTTCATCTTGTGTATTATCAGTACTTTCGATCGATACTATTCGAGAGGTGGTACCCTTCGTGGTTCGTACCATTTTCATATCGGGATTAAAAACTACTTCGTATGTTTTTTCCCCAAGTGTCGCGACCACTCCCAGTGCTCCTTCAACGATTTCTCCGCTTTCGGCAACAACATCAAACTTCTCGAAGCGAGAGACTGCCGACTTCCCGAAGTGCGGTTCATAGAGAACAACAAAACTGGCGTTCCTGGCCCGACGGCTCAGGAGCAGGAATTCCTTCTCCGGTGTTCTATACTGATGGGACCATTCAAAACCATGGATTACTTCCAGCGGTTGTGTATTCAGAACGTTCATGGTAAGTATCATTTTTTTTTGGTTCCCCGCCGGGGAGATAATCCAGTCACTGCTGAAATCTCTATCCGTATGCGCACTCGAGAGGTTATGTACCATCTCGTACCCATCGGTCGTTCCGAGAATGGTGGACCGAGGTTTCATGGAGAGTTGGATGCCCTCGAGGCCGTTGGAATGGTCGGGAACCCCGTGAAACCACCGATCATACGTATGCTCTTCCGCCGAACGGAGCACATCCAGCACGAGAACCGCGCCGTCCAGAACACTCACCGAACGCCAGATTTTTACCCCCGGATAGATACGGTCATTGAAAGCGACCGTTGAGACTGCGGTGGCACTTTCCTCGAACAGGAGCTGTTCGGACGGGTGCGGCATGTAGTGATCCTTGAAATAATCCTTCATGCCGGACTGGTTCCGCCGGTCTACCACCAGGGTGGCATGTGAAGCCGACTGAATCTGCCACTCATGATGAAGGTCTGTCGAGCCCCAGGGAAAGTGTCCCGGGTAACTCTGGCACCGGTACCCGCCGAAATAAAGTCCCAGCGACAGCACGGAAAATGAACCGCGATTGTCGGGCATTCCCCACTTGAATTCAGCGTCGAGCGTACCGTTGCCCCATGGTCTCCGGAGAATACTCAACCCCGAGTTCGGGAAGTTTACCGACGGTGGGATACCAAATTCAACGGTGGTTCCCGGAAGCGGTATCGCTTCGCCCTCAAAGAGGTTGCGCGAAGCGTATGTCCTGAATATCGGATCGGGATAGTACCGTGATGCGGATAACCACTCGGCGGCATGACTGCGGGGATTGAACGGAACACTCCACCAAAACGAACCCCATAAAAGCCTCCTGAGCATATGGTCGCAGGTGTTCAATCCCACGCGGTTGAGCATTCCGGCCATGTCCAGTTGACGCCGGCTCAGGTCGGCGTATCCGTGCCCGTGGGCGATGCCGTCAGCTGTTGCGGCGCACCGCCTCAGTTTCAGGACACTTTGCTGGCCTGCGGTTGCAAAAGCGATGAGCGGCGCATGACGGCATGCCAGACCGGTGGCGAGCGCGTTTTTGGTAATGCAGGTTTGACGGTGGATCATTCCCATGCGATAATCGGTCATTTCGACCGATGCGGGAATGAGAAGGTTCTCCTGGATATCACGCGTATCTTCCTCTGAGATTCCCCCGGTACCTCTGAGGATATCGAATGCCTCGGTCAGATTGAGCATATAGATGGCTTCCATGTATTTCGCGAATTGCACCCGCCCCTTGTCGATCGTTTCCGTGGAGCCGTCGAGGTCCAGCCAGTCCCAGGTGAAATACTTCTCACGGTAGTGTTTGAGAATGCGCACTGCACCCTCGCTGTAACGCCGGTCTCCCGTGAGGGCAAACGCCAGTGCAAGTGAGCGGGCGGCCCTCATCGTGCTGGTATGCTGGTTGGTTCGATAGTCTCTATCGAGATCCACTCCCATGAAATCGACGTCGCGGTATTCACCTCCCACCGGGCACAAATGCCTGTCGGGCCCCTGGTATTCGAGCGGACACCGGTGTTCGTGACAGAAATAGTAGGCGGCAGCCCACCCCGGACCATCGGGAAGGGCGGGATCTCCCGCAAGGAAATTCTCGGCGTCACGAATGTATCGTTCCCCCTCCCGTTTCCCCCAGTCGGTGGCATGGTACCGTTCGCGAATATCCTCAAGTTCCCTTATGCTGAAGAGGATGATCGGATTCTCAAGATTTTCCGGCATGATGAGAATCGGCAGCGCGATTCGATCGCTCGAACGAAGGATACCCTCCTCGG
>CAYWBT010000228.1:0-4823 GCA_964456585.1 uncultured bacterium | reverse complement strand
CAGGATCATGGCGGGTATCGCTGAGAAATTCCTCGGAAAAGGATTGCCGGTGACCGGTTGAAAGGCAACGCGATCCCGATGGGGCAGGCGGCGGGAACGACAGCGGTACTTGCGGCAGTAAACCGCAAACTCCCGCAGGATATCCCGTTCGGTGAAGTGAAGGCGGTTCTAGGGTGAGTACCCGTTCCGGCCGGGTACATATCGATGGAAATTACGCGGGTCGCGGGGAGAGCGATCGCAGACCTATTCCTCGATCGTTTCAATTTCAACCGTCACGATGCCGCCGTAACAGGCAACCCAGAGTTTGCCGTCATAAAATGTCATATCCCGCACATAATCGGACGGCAGGCCATCTGCCATGGTAAACTTCGTGACCGTATCGCCATGAAGCTTGATGAGGCCATCGCCGTACGTGCCAAGCCACAGCGAACCGTCAGGATCGGCGACCAAGGCATGAATTCCCCTGTCGGTGGACAGGTAGTTGCTCCCGAAGACATTCCATTCCCGGCCGTTATAGGATATGAGCTTACCGTTGTTCGTTCCAAAATACACGGTATCACCCTTGACTAGGAGCGAACGGACATCGAGATTATCCGTTCCGACTTCAGGCGACCGGTCGGTCAACTGGCCCCCGGAGAATGAAACGATCCCATCCGTCGTGCCGAACCAAACGGTGCCGGTTGAATCGATTCCGCACACCCAGACATCTTCCGATGGAAGACCGGTATACTGCCGGAAACGTTTCCAGGTGTTGTCTTTTCCCAGGTAACATATACCTGAGGCAGTCCCCGCCCAGTAGCGGCCATCCGTATCAAAGAGACCGCACCTGATATCATCACCAGACATACCGCTTTTACGATTATACCGCTTCCATTCGTCGCCGCTGTGTATGAGGAGAGCTTCCCTTGTATTGAAGACGATGGTCCCATCCGGGCCGAAGGAGAAACTCCGCACAGTGGCGAGGTCATCAGGTCTACTGCCCAAAATCCCCGTCCAGTATCCATCACTGTACAAGCTCACCCCGGTCTCCCAGGTTCCGACCCAGAGCCGGTTTCGATCATCGGCCGCAAGGGAGATAAAGTTATGGCCCACCGGTTTATTGGAAATGACGTAGTTCTTGATCGATTTGTTTTCAATCACACTCAGACCGTCAGTCGTTCCGGCATACACCATGTTGTCCGATTCAACCAGACCCGAGGTAACGTCGTTCGTAACCATACCATCAGCACTGGTGAAATTCCACCAATTAGATCCGTGGGACGAATGCACGCCATTAGCGGTGAAAAACCAGATACGTTCCCGTGTTGAATCCATGAACCGCGCCTCGAGCGTCCCCATGTTGTCGTACGAGGGATGCATGATCCAACCGGTGCCATCCCAAACATAGATTCCCGACCATGAAGCTGCCCACATTCTGAAATCCCAGGACTGGGTGATGCCCCTGGCGGAATTAGCGGGCAGACCACTCCTCCCCGAAGGAATCCAGGAACCTTCCATTTTCACGAAAATACCGGTTTTTTCAGTACCAATCCAGCAGTTGTTTCCGCGATCGAAGTAGATGCAATTTATTTCTTTCCGACCGGGACTGCCCTTTTCGGCGAGCAGCTTGAAATTGCCTCCGTCGAGATAAGCGGCACCGTCCTGTGTGCTGGTCCAGACATTCCCATCTCTGTCCAGGGCAAGATCGTTGACTTCGGGCGAAGGCAATCCACTGGAAACATCGTAGAGCTTCCAGGAATCGCCCGTATAGAGACCCACTCCCTCATACGAGCTGACCCATAACCTGTTTTTGCCATCCACGATGATATCGGTCAAAACGTTCGAGGGCAAACCATCGGCAGTCGTAGAGATGGTATACTCGCTGGTCGCCAGATCCCACTTCACCAAACCGCCCTGGGTGGCACAGTAGATTGCCCCTTCATGTTTCGCCACACCTGTGACATTCGACGGATCGGTGTACTGGGTTACCTTGACAGATATTTTTCGCTCCGAACACGAGAGTATTACCAGTGAAAGAATAACCAAGGTACAGAATGCGTGGAAAGCACGTAACTTCAAAGGATCCTCCTACTATTAAAAATACATAATTAATGTCGCTATCAACCGCTGACAAAGTAACGACGAAAAAAATCAGACCCTTTTTATAGGGGAATACCAAGGCTATATGATAACATAATTCCCTGGGAAAACGAAGTAAAAATGATAGTAATTATCCTACTTCATTTAAAAAAACCTTCGATCCATATCGGATTGGTAAAGCAGATTTTACCCTGAACCGTCTCACATTCAGCACGGAGGTAGCGCATGTTTTTCATACTGCACGTGCCTGAAAACGTTGAGGAAAAACCAGCCTGGGTGAGAGGCAGACGCTCCAGAATCCGTTCGGACATCTCTCCCGCGAACCCGCCGATGATCGTTCCGGATTCCAATGGGCCGTACTCCTCGGAGGAAAAGAAATCCGCCCGAAAGCTGCAGGTAGTGCCGCCGACCGTCCTGCCGGGACCTGCCACTGTCGTCCCCGAACATACCGCAATGTCGATAAAGGGCCCATCAGTAACCACCGCACGTCCCCCTCCGAGTGCTTCGACAATATCACTGCGCGATGCGGATGGCGCCCGCACCACCGTCCGCACAGTACCAAAGACGTGCTCGTTGCTCTCGGAAAGGGAAATAAACGGCAATGAAACATATCGGCTTCGGTTGAGATCACCATGGGCGTCGCTCCCGCCGAATGCATATATTCGCCGCCCTGCGAGCAATAACTCTATCCAGCATTTCTTCCCCCTGCGATAACCCGTGTCACGCAATCCGTTGTAAAACTGCATCGCCGTTATGTCCGGAATCGCCAGATCTTCGTTCGTCCACTCGCCGCGCTTTAACAGAAGTTTTTCGAGGAATGGAATTTTCTCGAGCGGATGCGCCGCACAGGCAATGCCCCCATCACCGACACAATCAGCCACCGCATCCGTCAGCAACGTCCCGGAGTCCGGTGAAAAAGGTCGTTCACCGCTGTCGCTACTCCCCTGGATGAATATACCCGCATTCAGCGCAAGCAAATGACAGTTACGGCCGTTTCGGGTACGGCAGCTTACCTCTTCACCGGGAAGTACCGTTACCGTCTCGGAAAGCATCAACGACTGCTCCTTGAGCGCCCGCCACTTTGGAAGCGCTGGATCGTTTCTCAGGTAATCATCTTCCGCATCATCGAGGTCATAGGAATGGTCGGTCGCCGCTATCCAGTGCATTCCCATGCAGCGGGCCGCATGTGCCAGCGCTTCGAGCGGAAGCCCGAACTCAACCTGATCCGAGGTAAAAAAGGTATGGCAATGAACATCACCGTGATACCATCCCTCGGGCCCCGGGTAGGATGACGATGCGGCATAGACATGGAGCGGTGCGTGGGATATGCCCGTGTAATTGTCGAGATGTACCGTCATATCCCTCTTACCGATCGTTACCTGTATATACGGATCGATTCTCACCAGACCACGATACTCGGGCATGATATTTATCGCATCCCACCAAAGCGGGGAATCAATGGGTATATTACCATAGGGGAACCGGGCGACTCGCACCATGCCGTTCTCATACCGGAGATGGATCACCACAGTCTTGAGAATTACCGGGTAACGGTCGGCGTCCTTCATGATGATGAACACCGGAACAGGCTGTCCGGGTTCTACCCTGCTTGGGGCGTCACAGATGATCTCAGGTTGCCTCATGAAGGTAAAGTTGGGGACAAACCATGGATTATAATGTACTTCCGCATAGCCAAACATTGCTATCCATTCAACGGTATATACCACACATCATAGAAAAAGGATTTTAAGAAATCGCCCTTTGGGGACCGTACAATACAAATCAGCCGCCAGGTTTGTCATCACGGTCAGTGAACGTACTTTCGGAGACCCATGTTCAGGGACTTGAAATACCGTTACCGTTATAAAGCACCCATAAAACAGTTTCAATTGCATAAAATATTTATTACTTTTAACTGATAATTTGCACCGGCTGATAACGATAGTAAAAATATGCTAAATTTCATGTCCCTATGCAATCGGGAATAATCCCGGAATGTGCAAACAGCTTTCATACGATACGTTCTTTAACGAGTGCCCCGGGGGCAGTGAACTGGTGCACCTCAACTCGCCATCAGTACATAACGTAACGTGAATGCTCCAATCAGGAGGTGAAGTGAAACCCGATCTCTGGATTGATGGTGAATTTATACCGTGGGAAAAGGCTTGTATCCATCCACTTTGCCACAGCCTTCAACGTGGTGCCACCGTATTTGAGAGCATTGATTGCGCCGAAACGACCGAGGGAAAGGCGGCAATTTTCCGGCTCCACGATCATATGCTTCGTTTCGAGAATTCATCACGCCTGACAGGAATGCCCCTCGGATATAACATCAGCGATCTTGAAAAGGCGGTCGTCGAGACCGTCAGGCGAAGTGGGCTGACACGGTGTATCATTCGTCCCTTGGCGTTATATTCCGATCCCGTTTTTGATCTCCTCCCCGGTAATGCGCATGTGTCTATTATTATTGCTGTTGGAGAAAAGGAACCGGACAAGGAATCGCTGAAGGTGAAGATGAGCCGGCTCCAGAAAATTGAGAGCTCTTCCATGCCGGTCAAGGCAAAGGTGTCCGGCAACTACATCGCACCAATGATCGCGAAATCTGAAGCGATAAACGCGGGCTTTGACGATACCATCCTGATGGACCGGGACGGCAACGTTGCAGAAGGGACAACCTCTAACATCTTCATCGTCGAAAACGGTGCGCTTCTGACACCTCCCGGTTTCAAAATTCTCCAGGGAAT
>CAYWBT010000227.1:2424-4869 GCA_964456585.1 uncultured bacterium | reverse complement strand
GACTGATACGGCCGTATTGATTTTCTCCGCCGCGACAGGGCAGTTGTCGATGTCCACTATCCTGTGCGATCTTCTTTCATAATAGCCGGCAATCAGACCGTCATCAGTGTTTTCCGCGGGATATCTGACCACGCTGCGCGAGCTCCGCTCAACAGGCGAGGGCAGGCACGGTTCGGCATCCGGAACATCGATTCCGCTGATTCTCCGCAGCGATTCATCCACGATCATCCGCTTCCATTCAAGCTGGTACGGGTATGAAAGGTGCTGCCATTGACAACCGCCGCAACGGGACGCATAAGGGCAGAACGGTTCAACCCTTTCCGGAGACGGCGTTTCAATCTGTTCGATTAATCCCCTGAGAAAACTTCCCTTATCCTGGCGGATATTCACTTTGACCACATCCCCGGGAACACTGTCAGGGATAAATATGACTTTATCGCCGATATGACCGACACCGTTACCGCCATATGCAAGGGCTTCAATTCTTGTTGTTTCCACTTTTTTTATCATATCTCATATTTTCTTTTTTTGTGTATCGATTACGACGGCAAAGAAGCGCCGGTGATATTCTCGAGAGTGTTTCTCTCCGTTGATATTCAGATTTTCGGTGAACTGGTAATTTGAAGAACTTTAATCGAACAAGCAACACTATTCAGTACTGCCTGAGTGTTACATCTCATTGTGACATTTATATGATTATAATCGTTTTCCGCGCTTTCCCCAAAACAATATTTAATACCAACCGAAACCGCAGGGTCCTCACTTTCGACAAACACTGCGGATATACCCTCGCGTTGTCCATTGTAAACGCCCGTAAACGCCGCACAATCAACGATCGCCTCACGAGAAGATATATCTGCCCTGCTGATCGCCAAAAACTCAGATTCAAGTTTGCTGTAGAGTGGGGGGTGCCCTCACCTGGTTCCCGGTGGAACACGGGGTGAGCCGCTTACCGGTTACAACCGCTTGACTTTCCCCTTTATACGAATATATTAGACAGACGCACAGAAGCTCATACCTTTAATCAATATTTCACACTATGACAAGCTCGGTGATATTGTAATGAATACTAAAATATCATCAATGTTCTTCTTCCTGCTGGTATCATCTATTGTACTAGTACCCTCAAAGTCGTTTCCACAATCAGAAAAAACATACGGCCTCGCTGTACTTGATCTTCAGGCGAACGGCATCGCGGTAACGGAAGCTCTTGCTCTTTCCGATGTTCTTCGCTCGAGTATCCTGAAAGTCATTCAGGAACAAAGAAGCAAGGTTGAGGGATTCTACACGCTCATCGAACGTTCTCAGATGGATAAGATATTTGAGGAGTTCGAAGTCCAGAACACAGGGTGTACCGATGTGTCCTGTGCGATAGAATTCGGGAAAATGCTCAGCGCCGAACGAATCATTGTCGGATCGGTCGGCCTTGTCGGATCGACTTACATCGTTGTTGCCAGGATCGTCGATGTCGAAACCTCCACCACGCTTGTTTCGGTGGACAGGACTGTGCCGAGCCCGGTTGACAATGTCATCAAACTTATGAGCGCTGTTGGACACGAACTACTTACAGGTGAACGACTTGCCGTATCAATAGATCAAACACTCGCTGTATCACCGCAAATCCCGCCAAGTCAGCCTGATCCAGAGAGGGAAATCGCCGGTATTAGTATGATATCGATTCCTGCTGGTAGTTTCCGTATGGGTGATATTTCGGGTGATGGTTCTAGTAATGAGCGCCCTGTCCGCGATGTGACTATTTCCTCATTTGATATGGGGAAATACGAGGTTACACAGGGCCAGTACCAGACGGTGATGGGCTCGAATCCTGCGAAGAATTGTGGTGTGGGCGACAGCTTTCCGGTGTATTTAGCCAGTTGGTATAATGCGGTGACATTCTGCAACAAGCTTAGTGACGAGGCCGGTTTCGACCGTTCTTATGATGAAAGTACCTGGGAGTGCGACTTTAGCAAAAACGGATATCGTTTGCCGACAGAAGCGGAATGGGAATACGCGTGTCGGGCGGGAACGGAGACGAAGTATTATACGGGTAACAGCGAAAGTGATCTTGGAAATGCAGGGTGGTATAAAGATAACAGAGGTTCGAAGACGACCCATATAGTGGGGCAGAAAACAGCGAACGCCTTTGGCTTGTACGATATGCACGGCAACGTATACGAGTTTTGCAGCGACAGGTATGACAAAAACTATTACTCATCGTCACCGTCCGACAATCCCATCGGGCCCACGTCGGGCCGACGCCGTGTGATACGTGGCGGCAGCTGGAACTACGATGCCGGGGACTGCCGGTCTGCGAGCCGCACCGGGGGCTTCCCGTCGTTCGGGGGCACCATCATCGGTTTCCGTGTTGTCCGCAGGCCGTAAACGGATTCACCATTCGAACAGAACAGAAAGAGCAGCAAATAGGAGCTACGTGTCGTCCGCCGT
>CAYWBT010000227.1:0-2324 GCA_964456585.1 uncultured bacterium | reverse complement strand
GGAAACAAGCGTACAGGGGCGGAAAAACACACTGGGAATTTGTTGGTAAATTAATTGGTAGTTTTAAGCACTCATGAATTTAACATGGGGAATATTGGACAAATACTTTAAAAGGGGCGGACTCGCCGGCAGGAGAACATTCATGAAAAATCTATTAGCAATCGCAAGCATTATAATCCTTTTCGGCTCCATGGGTTGCGGTGGCCAAGGTACAACGTTATACGTATCGCCCGTGGGTAACGATGCATGGTCGGGTCGGATATCGGAACCCAACAGTACCGGCACCGATGGTCCATTCGCCACTCTTGAACATGCGCGGGACCATATCAGGCAATCCAAGACCGACGGACAGCTCTCTTCCGGAGGCATTACTGTCGAACTCCGCGGTGGTGTGTACGAACTGTCGCAACCGTTCGAACTCACAGTAGAGGACAGCGGCACGGAGAATGCCCCGATCATCTATCGGGCGCGGGAAGGCGAAACGGTCAGGATCGTCGGCGGCCAAGTTGTGACCGGTTGGACACAGATTTCCGATTCCACCGTCCTGAACCGGCTCGATGAAACAGCGTGCACACACCTGTGGAATCTCGAAGAATCGGCGACTTCCCACGTATGGCAGGCAGACCTTCAAGCTCTCGGTATTACCGATCTGGAGGGCATCGGCAACGCGAGGACATATCAGTCCGATCCAGGGATGGAACTGTTTTACCAGGATTTGCCTATGACCCTGTCACGGTACCCGAACTCAGGATACCTGTACATCACAGGCGCCATCGATGCGAACGGTATCCAGAAGACCGGCACCGTCTCTTCCCCGGATGGAAAGTTCCTTTGTGACGATCCGCGACCTGCCCGCTGGATGTCCGAGAAGGACATCTGGCTCCACGGCTTCTGGGTCTGGGACTGGGCCGATCTGCGTATTCCCCTCGGTAGTGTGGACCCCAAAGCCCGCACCCTTGCCTTCACTCCTTCGCCCAAAAAAACTTACTCGATCCGCCCCGGCCAGTGGTTCTACGCGGAGAATGTCCTGCCGGAACTCGACAGCCCCGGCGAATGGTATCTGGACCGTGATACCTCGATACTCTATTTCTGGCCCCCGTCACCGATATCGTCTGGAACGGCGGTTGTTTCCGTTGTTCGCGATCTATTCCGCTTCAACGATGTTTCAAATGTCACCCTGAAAGGCTTGGTCATCGAAGACGGACGGGGCAGTGCTATTGTCGTCAAGGGGGGCGAAAATGTCCGTGTTGTGGCCTGTACGATCCGAAACATGGGCAACTGGGCGGTAAGGGTTACCGGCGGCACTCGTCACGGAATCGTCGGCTGCGACATCTATCAGACGGGCCAGGGCGGCATCCATATTGAGGGCGGCGACCGTAAGACCCTCACCCCCGCTGGCCACTATGCTGACAACAATTATATACATCACACTTCCCGCTGGGATCAGGTGTACCAGCAGGCGATCGCGCTTTACGGCGTCGGCAACAGCGCAACTCATAATCTTATCGCCAATGTGCCCCATATAGCCATCGGTTTCAGCGGCAACGACCAGACCATCGAATACAATGAGATTCACACCGCAGTTTACCAGTCAAATGATGCCGGCGCCATTTATACATCCCCGCCGGATGAAACCTGGTCCATGCGCGGCCACAAGATACGCTATAACTATCTGCACGATATCAAGGGATTCAAGAACAAGGGGTGTTTTGGCGTCTATCTGGACGATTGCTTCTCCTCCGCCGACATCTCCGGTAATATCTTCTACGATGTCGCCACTCCCATTCTCATCGGCGGTGGGCGCGACAACATCATGACAAACAATATGTTCATCAACTGCGGCAAGGCCTTCCTCATTGATGCCCGGGGGCTTGGCTGGGCCAAAGGAGTGGGTGTCTTCGCGACCAAGGAACTTATCGACCTGAATTACAAACAACCGCCGTGGTCGGTCAGGTACCCTGAACTGCTTACCATCCTCGAAGACGAACCACTTGCCCCCAAAGGCAATGTCATGGCCCGCAACATCTGCTGGGGCGGCCCATGGGGTACCGTGCAGGAGGAAGCCAGGCCGCATGTTAAACTTGAGGACAACCTTATTGGCATCGATCCGCTCTTTGCAAGTAAACCCGATCCTCTCCATGCGGGCAATCCCCCCAGGGGCTATAGTCTGACTGCTGACTCGCAGACTCTGGAACTTGGTTTCCTGCCGATACCGTTTGATTCCATCGGGATATACAAGAGCGAAGACCGGGCTTCGTGGCCATTAGATAAATAATCTGCCATTACTATATGCGGCCTTGACTAAAATGTGCGGTGGAGCTACC
>CAYWBT010000226.1:0-4931 GCA_964456585.1 uncultured bacterium | reverse complement strand
GGTGTGTGACCGCTTCTTTCCCGATGAGGTGTCTTTCCCTGTGCTGCCGTCATCGAGATTCATAAATCGGGTGAGGAAACCGGAAGGCCTGAACGCTTTCTGAAAAGTATCGGTGCTGTCGATGGTACTATACGCCTTCTCCTCTTCCGGAGTCAGCGGTATCACACCCGACGCCGTCTCAAACAGGCTGTCGGCGGCCGATGAACGTGATTGTTCGGGGGACGGTAGTCCCTCGTCCGTTTCAATCTCAATCTCGTCGTTGGTGATGGTGAGAGTGTTGACCGGTTTCCGGCCTTCGTAGAGGGAATCCGGTAGCGGGACGTTCACGTGGTAATCGGTGAGACGTGTCATCTGGCGGTACCTGATCGTCGGAAAAAGTATACCCGGCAACCTGACAGTGATTGCGCCGCCGATCCTGACATCAACCGGCAGCCAGTACGACTTCCCGAAGTTGCTGAATTGCTGTTCGAAGGAGAGGTCGACATCATTCAACGGAGGCGGCATGATGATCGTATCGCCGGGTTTCAGGCGGACCTCTATCACGGCAAATTCCTCGTCGAGAACCGAAATTTGCCCGGTAAAGGCGGGCTGCAGGAGACTCCGTGGAGTGATTGAGAGATCATAGACAAGCTGGTCATCCAGACTGCGCTGCCCGATGAGTTTGAAGTCATAGTAGGAAAAAGCGTCGGGATGTGTCGGCCCGATGGCATTGAATCCAAAAACATCGATATCGTCGTCGTAAAAATTGGGGATCATCCTGGCCGAGGCGAAATTCTGGTCCGGCAGGGTATTTTTGGTCTGCCGTTTCGACATGATCAATTCGCGGGACCCTCGGCCGGCATCCCAGAACACCTCCGAGACACTCTCCGAGATGGAGACGATCGTCGAATCGTTCATGAGGGCAACCCGTGTATAGGCATCCGCACGGTAGGTTTTCTGGGTAGCGCGCCACTCCTGCTTCCTTCTGATGACCTCACGCATGATACCGATTGCAGGATCATCCGGTCTGATTACCACGGTCTCCAGCACCACGGGGCGGGGGACGAGCTCGAAATCGATGACATCGGGCGAACCTGCAGAAATTTCGATCTGACGGGAGGTATAGCCGATAAAACTCACCCTGATTGTTGCCGGGAGGTTATCGAGCGGGAGCAGGTACGCACCTTCGGGATTGGTGATGGTCCCCTGGCGCAGTCCCCGCACCTGGATCGTTGCCGGATAAAGGCCTTTCCCGGTTTCAACGTCGGTTACCCGTCCGCGGATGTTTTTTTCGGCGTGTGCCGAAGAAAGGAAGGCGCTACCGGTGATGATGAGGAAGAAGAGGGCAAACACGACATGAATCGCAGGGGTGTTTTTTTGTGCGGGATACGTCATGGGTGATTCCGGTCAACGTGCCTGACATTTCAGGAAAAATGAGATATTCCTGCAAATCTAATACAAGAGACATCAAGGCTTCGGATACAAAAATTCAGAGTACCCGCATCTCCCGCGAAGGCTCCTGTACCCGAAACATTTTCAGTCGCCGTCATGCTGTCGTGAGGCAGTTCCCCTTATGGAACAGCGGGATTATAGCGGCACTAGCGAAGAAGGGTCATCCGGTGTGTCACCAACAGCGAGCCGCCATGCTGCATACGGAAGAAGTAGACGCCGGAAGCCATATCCTGCCCTGAATCATTCTGACCGTCCCAGGTGATCGAATACGATCCGGGAAGCATTTTTTTTGATGCGCCCGAATACACCTTCTGGCCCAGTACATTATAAACGGCGCTGGTAACCATTCCCGCTTTGTGGACAGTAAACGTGATTCTCGTAGCCGCGTTAAAGGGATTCGGATAATTTCCGATAATGGTAAAAGCGGGCGGCGATAGTACCGGTGCTTCAATAGATGACGGGAATGTCTCGAAACTCGAAACGCCGCCGAAGAATCCACCGGCCCACAGGGTGCCTTCATCGCCCACCGCCAGAGCCCTGACATCATTGCTTGCCAGCCCGTCCAGCGTGCTGAATGTCGTCCATGTTGTCCCATCGAACTGCGATAATCCGCTCCATGTCCCAAACCACATACTCCCACAGGTGTCAATAACCATGGTGTAGACATCATTATGTGCGAGTCCGTTTTCCCGGGTGTAGTTTGTCCAGTTTTCACCGTCGAACCGGGAGATCCCACCGCTCGTTGCACACCATACGTCACCCCGGTCGTCGATGACGATTCCCCGCACGAAATTCTCGGCGATACCGTCGTCCATCGTATACCTGATCCAGTCGCTCCCATCAAACATTGAGATGCCGGCGCCGTAGGTTCCGAACCAGACCGCCCCGTCATCGGATATGGCAATAGCCGTTACCGTGTTACCAGCAAGACCGTCAGCATGGGTAAATTGTGTCCAGTTTTCACCATCATATCGTACGACACCGGCCTGAATGGTGCCGAACCACGCCGTTCCGTCAGGTTCGAACGCAATCGAGAGTGCGCTGTTATAGATCGACATACCTTCCATGATGGTGAACACTGTCCAGTTTTCGCCATCGAAACGCGATACGCCTCCGCCGACAGTACCGAACCACAAGTTGCCGTGGGGATCACGCTCGATTGCCCTGATCTCATATGAATCGAGCATTTCCGACCGACCGGGGAAATGTGTCCAGGTTTCCCCGTCGAAGCGCGAAACGCCTTCCCTCATGGTACCGAACCAGGTCTCACCGCCGGGTGCAGTCTCGATGGCGTTGACATTGTTTTCGGCGAGGGTATCCCGTGTCCGATACACGGCCATCGTGGAGCCATCGAAGCGAGACATGCCATCTTTTGTGCCGATCCACACGCTCCCGTCCTCGGCGACAGTAACGGCATTCACCTCGTCCGAAAGCAATCCGTCCAACATGGTATATGATGTCCAGGTTTCACCATCGTACCGCGATATGCCGTAATGGGTACCGCACCAGATCACCCCCTGTTCAGCGATGCCAATGGTATTAACATGCGTACCGAGCAGGCCGTCGTCTTTCTTGTAGTTGACCCAGGTTTCTCCGTCATATCTCGATAGGCCGCGCTCGTGGGAAAGCCACTTTGTACCCACCTCATCGATTTCAATTTCGGTGACCTGGGTGAAAGTAAGATCGCCCGCTCTTGTATGGTTCACCCACTCTTCTCCGTTATAGTGCATCAAGCCGATCAAATCCGTTCCAACCCATATGTCGCCGTTCACATCGATGGCGAGGGAGAGTGTATAGTGGTTCCAGAGAGTATGGTGGGTCCAGTTCGAGCCATCGAAAACCGAGACGCCTCTAGCGGTTGCGCACCAGATGGCCCCGTGTCTGTCGACTGCCAAGGCATTGACGATGTTCGAGCTCAAGCCGTCCGCTTGTGTAAACGTCGTCCAGGTTTCACCATCGAACCGCGAGAGACCGCCCCCGAACGTACCACACCACACAATCCCCTCCTGATCGATCGCGATGGATTTGATTATGTTGTTCAGGAGCCCGTCGGAGGTAGTGTATTTGACGTATGTTTTCCTCTCACTATCCCACTGTAAAACCCCGCCGTTCGTAGCACACCAAACCTCGTTGCCCCTGACAGCAATTCTGTTGGGAAAATTATCATCAGCCGTATAGGTTGTCCATATTCCCGCTGCCGAACCCGTGACCGGTTGGATGACGAGCATACATAAGCACATACAAGCAGCGAGATTGTCTCTCAATCCCATCATGACGATCCTTGTACCCGGAGCAGCAGGGCATGAAAAAGAGGATGGATGGTACCGGGAAGTATTTTTCCGCTCACTCCCGAGCCGCATGTTATAGAGAAGCGTGACAGGCTGGTGTTTTCTGCAGTCCGACCGACACTGCGTGTATGGGAACCCGTCCGATAATGGTTGCGCCGCGATGGGAGCAGGGAGCGATAATTGTAGCGGGAAAGCAAACCCGTTCCCCCTTTTTCAGTCAACGAAACCGAAATCGGAAATCAAAAATTGCAGGATTTGGGTGTTGTCCTGGTCGATGTTCACAATTTTAAAGCCGGTTGAAAAGAAATCAGGATTGATATCTCTCACACACTTCACACTTTCAGCGTCAAAGGAAACCTTCCCTTGCTCGGCCACTTCTTCCGGCAACTCAATCTGTAGTTGAAAGATCGTATCGGTTTCGATGGGTTTTTCGCTGATCAGGTTGATTCCCTGGGTGGTCATGTCGACCAGGTGTCCCAGAACTTCGCCGGTCGCCCGGTTGAAGACACGCAGGTAATAGAATAAATGCCTTCTTTTGAGGTTTCTTTTATTGTTCACGTTCCGGCTCCTGTGAAGAATGTACTGTGTGCATGGTAACGGCGTTCGATTGAGATTGTCGGGTCAGTTCATTCAAATTGGCAGAAACCGGGTTACGCCGTGTTGTTTCCCCTGAAGGGGGAAGGACACGGCCAGCCCCAGCGGCGACAGTAGAAAAACATGGTGTCTTACCAGTATAAAAATAAACTTAAACGACAGTGAATCAAAGCAATTGACAAAACCTCACTATAAGTAATATAATGAGATCAGGGAAAAGAGGATACTTAAAAAATCACACAGGTTTTCTACCGGAAATGACCAGGAGGTTTTCATGCCTTTTTCTCACAACACATCGAAGACGAGACGCGGTTTCATGAACGATGCCGCCCTCATGGCCGCGGGAGCATTCGCCGCAGGAATCAGGCCGATTCCTGCATACGCAGCAGATCGAAAGGGAGCGGATGTCCGCTGGTTTGACGGGATATATCGACAGCTCCACCTCGATGCCCATTTTGGCGGATTCAAGAACATATATCATGATTTTGATGCGGATGGTGCCGCACAGCTCTTCGAGGAAGCCGGCGTACAGATGGTGAGCTATTTTGCGAAATGCTGGGGGGGATACTCCTACTATCCCACCAAGATCGGCCTGGCGCATCCGGGTCTCGATCGTGA
>CAYWBT010000225.1:0-4957 GCA_964456585.1 uncultured bacterium | reverse complement strand
GCGCACTGATCCCATGGCGCTCCAGCGTTTGAAAGAGGGCGCCGAAAAAGCTAAGTGTGAGCTTTCAAACACCCTCCAAACCGACATCAATCTGCCGTTCGTCACCGCAGATGCTTCCGGCCCGAAACATCTCAATGTCAACTTAAGCCGGGCGACATTCGAGGAATTATGCAGCGATCTGTTCGATCGAACGCGTCGGCCGGTAGAAAATGCTATGAAAGACGCCGGCCTGAGTGCAAGCCAGATCAACGAGGTCATTCTCGTTGGCGGTTCGACCCGGATACCCAAGGTGCAGGAAATTGTGAAGGATATGTTCGGCAAGGATCCGCATAAGGGAGTAAATCCTGATGAAGTCGTTGCTCTGGGAGCGGCGATCCAGGGAGGAGTCCTCGCCGGTGATGTTACCGATGTTCTGTTGCTTGATGTGACACCGCTTTCACTCGGTATTGAAACGCTCGGCGGGATTTTTACCAAGCTCATTGAGCGCAACACAACTATCCCCACGAAGAAAAGCGAGGTATTCTCCACCGCTGCAGACAGTCAGACATCGGTCGAGATACACGTCCTCCAGGGCGAACGTGAAATGGCCCGTGACAACAGGACCATCGGCAGATTCCACCTGGATGGCATTCCGCCGGCACCGCGCGGCATACCTCAGATCGAGGTGACGTTTGACATAGATGCCAATGGCATACTGAACGTGTCCGCAAAAGACAAGGCGACAAACAAGGAACAGAATATCAGAATTGAAGCATCGAGCGGACTTTCAGAAGATGAAATCCAGAACATGGTCAAGGATTCCGAGGCCCATGCAGAAGAAGATAAAACCAAAAGGGAAGAGATCACACTCCGGAACGAAACCGACCAGCTGATCTATCAGACTGAAAAGAACCTGAAAGATATGGGCGATTCCATGGGCGCCGACGATAAGGCGAAACTCGAAGCCGCACTTGAAAGCGCAAAGCAGGCGATTAAGGTTGATAACATCGACGAGATCACTTCTGCCCGTGACGGCTTGAATGCAACCTGGCATGAGGTGGCAACCAAGATGTACGGCCAGCAGGGCCAGCAGGAAAATCCTCCTCCTCCAGGCGGAGAACAGGCGGAAGGAACACCTGGTTCGCAGCAGGATACCGGCGAGAAGAAGTCAGATGAGGGAGATGGTGCGGTCGACGCCGATTACGAAGTTGTCGAGTAACCATCCTTGAGGGATCGTCACCTGCATAGCGATCCCTTAATCCAACCGGTTCTCCGGTAAAATTACTATTGTATATTGTTTCAATTGTATGTATATTGTTTTTCTACTCATTAAATTTTAGCAGACTCCCTCGTGAGTGCTAAATTTCACATGTTAAGTTAAAAAGGAGGTATAACTTTGAAGATCAAACCATTAGCAGACAAAGTTATCGTCAAGCCCAGCGATGTGGCTGAAGACAAAACTTCGGGTGGGATCATCATTCCCGACACAGCAAAGGAAAAGCCCCAAGAGGGAAAAATCGTCGCTGTCGGTCCCGGTCGTCAGGATGAAAACGGCAAAGTCATCAAGATGAATGTCAAAGTCGGTAATAAAGTCCTCTATTCCAAGTATGGCGGAACAGAATTGAAGTATGAGGGTGAAGATTACCTGATTATGTCCGAATCGGACATACTTGCTGTTATCGAATAATATACGTGAACATTATATATTATCAGGAGGTATACTGGTATGGCAAAAGAAATACGTTATGAAGCCGATGCTCGTTCACGGCTGAAAATAGGCGTCGACAAGATGGCCAATGCAGTGAAGGTTACCCTTGGCCCGAAGGGACGCAATGTCCTGCTCGAGAAAAAGTTCGGCACCCCCACGGTTACCAAGGACGGTGTAACCGTCGCGAAAGAGATCGAACTCGAGGACAAGTATGAAAACGTTGGCGCCCAGATGGTCAAGGAAGTCGCCACCAAAACTTCCGATGTTGCCGGTGACGGCACGACCACAGCGACCGTTCTTGCCCAGGCTATTTTTACCGAGGGTCTCAAGAATGTCACGGCCGGATCGAATCCCATGGAGCTCAAGAAGGGTATCGATCAGGCAGTCGTCGCCATTATCAAGAATCTGCAGAAGATTTCACGTCCGGTGACCGGAAAGAAAGAGATTGCCCAGGTTGGCACCATTTCCGCGAATAACGACCCCACCATCGGTGATCTCATCGCCGAAGCGATGGAAAAAGTCGGCAAGGACGGCGTTATAACTGTCGAAGAGGCAAAGGGTATCGATACCACACTCGAGGTCGTCGAAGGTATGCAGTTCGACCGCGGGTATATTTCCTCCTACTTCGTTACCAATCCCGATTCCATGGAAGCGATTTTGGATGAACCCCTTGTGCTTATCCATGACAAGAAGATCTCCAATATGAAAGACATCCTTCCCATTCTCGAAAAGGTCAGTCAGATGGGAAAATCCCTCCTGATCATTGCCGAGGATATCGAGGGTGAGGCGCTGGCTACCTTGGTAGTCAACAAGCTTCGTGGTATTCTGAAGGTTGCGACAGTCAAGGCTCCCGGTTATGGTGACCGCCGCAAGGCCATGCTCCAGGATATCGCTATCCTGACCGGCGGCAAGGTTATTTCCGAGGAAATCGGCTTCAAACTCGAAAACGTGACTACCGCCGATCTCGGTTCCGCAAGCCGTATTACCCTCGACAAAGACAATACGACGATCGTCAAGGGTGCAGGATCCTCCGATGACATCAAAGGCCGTATCCAGCAGATCAAGAATCAGATCGATGAAACGACCTCGGATTACGACCGCGAGAAACTTCAGGAACGTCTCGCCAAGCTCTCCGGTGGTGTCGCGATTATCAATGTCGGCGCTGCAACCGAAATAGAAATGAAAGAGAAGAAAGCCCGGGTGGAAGACGCCCTCCATGCAACCCGTGCCGCTGTCGAAGAAGGTATTGTCGTCGGTGGTGGTGTTGCACTTCTCCGGTGCCTCCCCGTGGTGGACAAGATCAAGGCCAAGGGTGATATCGCTGTAGGTGTCGACATTGTCAAGCGCGCGCTCCAGGAGCCTGCCAAGCAGATCGCAAACAATGCCGGTATTGTGGGTGCCATTTCGGTTATGAAGACCCTCGAACTTTCCGATGACGAAGGGTTCAATGCTGCGACGGAAATCTACGAAGACCTGGTCAAGGCTGGTGTCATCGATCCGACAAAGGTTGTCCGCATCGCCCTCGAAAATGCTGGTTCAATCTCCTCGCTTCTCCTGACGACTGAAGCGGTGGTTGTCGAACTTCCCGAGGAAGACTCCGCATCACCGCACGGTGGTCCTCCTCCGGGAATGGGCGGAATGGGTGGAATGGGCGGAATGGGCGGAATGTAATTCGCTGCATTTCTCATGCATGATAAAAAAGGGTGCCTGCGCGCTTTTGCCAGGCACCCTTCTTATAACCGCGCAGGCAGCGTCCGAAAGCTCTTTCGGCTGATGACCATCGTACTTTTTATTTTTACCTCCGGTAATTGCTTTGTCACCAAGAGAAACATGGGTGCCGTAAGGTTATTTCATGCTTGCATTTTTAACCGATTCTTAATATATTTTTATGTTGGAATTAAGGGGCCCATAGCTCAGTGGTCAGAGCCACCGGCTCATAACCGGTTGGTCCGAGGTTCAAATCCTCGTGGGCCCACCATAATGACTTTTTTTTAAATAAATAGCAAAATAAAGAATACCACCGAATTTTTGGAAAGTTGGGCGATTAGCTCAGTTGGTTAGAGTGCGGCGCTCACATCGCCGAGGTCACTGGTTCGATTCCAGTATCGCCCACCACTGACAGGGGGAAATGCGTGGCGTTCATTGCTGAACACCGGGACATAAAAATATTATACCATGGTTTGCACGGGTGGTTTTCCAGCATACGTGCAAACCACCCGTTCTTTCATTACCTATAAGAGTGCATGATATCAGTGATGCACTCTTTTTTTATTGCATTTCAGGATTTTTTGATGACGAAAGTGTGTGATGACGAAAGTATGTGATGTACTTGACATAATGGAACACTGGGCTCCATCACAACTTGCCGAGCCGTGGGACAACACCGGGCTCATTACCGGCAATCCACTTGACACGGTTGATTCTGTGGTTGTGGCATTGGATGTTGTTGAAGAAACGGTGAGCTTCGCTCTCGAGAATCGTGCGTCTCTCATTATTTCACACCATCCGCCGCTCTTCAGGCCGCTAAAAAAATTAACCGGCGACGATCTTTCCTCACGAATTATACGGTACGCAGTCAAGGAAAATATTTCTCTGTACGCTTCCCACACAAACTTGGATCAGGCCCCCGGTGGTGTCAGCCATGCCTTGGCCGAACGACTCGGACTCTCTGGCAGTACCCCGCTCTCGAAAAGCCGGTGTGACCAGTATAAATTTGTTACGTTCGTTCCACCGGACTATACCGACAGAGTTCGCGAGGCTGCCGGAACTGCAGGTGCGGGAGTAATCGGAGAATACCGTCTCTGCTCCTTTTCCTCGCGGGGCTTGGGAACCTACATACCATCCAGCTCGGCATCACCATACAAGGGAGAGGCGGACAAGCTCTCTCGTTCTGCCGAAGATCGGCTCGAGATGGTCGTTCCGGCTCCTTTCGCCGCCCGGGTTATCGAGGAAGCGGGAAAGGCTCACCCCTACGAGGAAATGGCATATGATCTCATACCCCTCGTTCAGGATGATCCCTCGTACGGGTACGGTGCGCTCGGCGATCTAGCGGATACCCTGGATTTGCCGGATTTTCTGCACCACGTCGCAGAATCGCTCGGTGTCGAGACGCTGCTTGTTTCCCGGAAGGACAGCGTACCAATTCGTCAGGTAGCGGTTATGGGTGGAAGCGGCAATGATTACATAGCGTCCGCAGTATCGGCTGGAGCGCATGCGTTTGTTACCGGAGACCTCGGTCATCACGACTTCTTGGACAACCGACATGCCAAC
>CAYWBT010000224.1:2691-5041 GCA_964456585.1 uncultured bacterium | reverse complement strand
CGGTCCGGGACTTCACGGTGTCATGGCGGTATACCTTGATGACTGGTCGAGCGGCACGACGATCTTCGGCAATGTCTTCTACCGGTCGGGTCGTTCGGCATTCATCGGAGGCGGCCGTGACAACACCGTGGAAAACAATATATTTGTCGAGTGTGAACCCTCGGTACACGTTGATGCACGGGGCCTGGGCTGGGCGCACTACTATTTTGACAAGTCGATGGACATTTATGTCAATACTCTCTTCGACCGCATGGATGCGATGAAGTACAGCGAGCCTCCCTATAGTGAAAAATACCCCGAGCTTCTCGAACTGTACGATGACGATCCCGCCGTTCCCAAGTACAACAGGATAGAGCGGAATGTCTCCTACGGTGGCAGGTGGCTTGACCTGTATGACGGTATGGATTTCTCGATTGTGACCGTGAAGAATAACCTCATCGCCGATCCGGTGGTAGCGAGATGGTGTAAGAAGATGGGGGAAGACTTTTCATCGTTCGAGAACGGCAATAAGGAAATCATGAACGAAATGAAGGATAATACGTTCATCGATACCGATCCCGGTTTCGTCGATCTCGCGAAAAAGGATTTCCGGCTGAAGGATGACTCTCCCGCATGGAAGCTCGGATTCAAGCCGATACCATTCGAAAAAATCGGGCTGTACCAGGACGAGTTCCGGACAACCCTGCCGTGAAACCGGGAGAAGCGGCCATAACGCTGAACCGCCCGGTTTTACATAATGAGAAAAGAAAACAGGTATGTGGTGCTTCATTCATTTCTCCGGTCCTTAAATAAATGAGAACCGGAGGAATGAAGGCTCCGTACTATCTGCCGTTATAATGCTATAGGAGCAGAAAACAAGGTGGTATAGTCAAAAACACCCGTAAGGAGGTAGCATACCATGAAGAGACGTGATTCGTTCAAATTTATACCATTAACCGTGGCGGCGCTCGGAAGCTTCTCCCGATACGCACGCTCCATAGATCAGCAGGTGAGTTCGGAGGAAGTTCCGCTCTGTCTGCAGTATCCCATCAACATCATGAAAATGCTTACCTGGATACGCGAAAACCAGATGGAAAACATGCTCGAAACTTCCTACGCCATCTCACGGACGATACGCCGGGGTAACACCCTCTGGATGTACTGGGACCAGGGGCACAGTACGAATGCGGAAATGTTCCCGGGTCGTCACGGCCTTCCGAAATTCTGTGTGCACGGTTACGATCCCCAAAAAGCCCGGAAGAACGATATGCTTATGATAAGCCGACTCCTCTCGCAGGAGGCTTTTGACGATCTCGGAAAGAAAGATGTATTCGTCGTAGGGGCTCCGTCGCCTTGGAGCGGTGATCCTCTTGGATTTGAATACATACGCGATGATATCATTAATATGAGAGTACGGCCGTATGCCGATATATGGATCGAGACGAACATCACAAGTCTGGGAGGCACCATCAATATCCCGGGAATGCCCGCCCCGATTGGACCGGTTTCCGGGCCTCTGTATATAACCATCATGTGGATGATACTCGCCGATGCGTGCCGCGCCCTGTCGATCGAAGGGGTGAAAGGTGCGGTGGATGGCGACGAATTGTCGCTTTCAGGCAGGAATCCTTCCTTGGTCAACACAGCCGATCCGCTCATGGATAATTTTCTCGATGAGGTTTTACGGGAAATTGAATTGGTCGGTGCCGAACTGGGAACGATCAGGGCAATCGCATCCATGGCGGTCGATTCCCTGCTCAACGACGGTACTGTTTACTATTACAGCCGGTACCCGTACACGTTTGCGACTGAGAACACCGGACGCCGCAGCGGATTGGCGTTTGCCAAAGCTCTTTCAGACGGCAACATTTCAGGGACCGCGAAGGATTGTGTCATCATGGGGGTTTATCAGCCTGATGACGAGGTTGATCTCCGGAATCTGGATGAGATGAGAAAGCGCGGGATGAAAATTGCCTCCATCGGGCCGGCCACCCGTGATTTTGTCGTGCCGGACGGTCGGGCTGTGCATAAGGAAACGGATTTTCATGTCGGCAGAACCTATGACACATACGGAATATATGCACTACCAGGATTTGATAAGAAAGTCTGCCCAACGTCGGGTATCGCCATGTTTGTGACCAACTGGGTGATTAATCTGGAAATCATCGAACAGCTACGAATCCGCACCGGTGGAAATATCCCGGGAGTAAACTATTCCGGTGCGTTGAAGTGGGGGAATGCTTTTAATACCCGCGTGCGATCAATGGCGAAGGAACGGGGATATTGAAAGAATTGTAATGCCAGAAGGCGGAAAAGGAAAGAGAGTGCGTGATGAATACGCACTCTCGTGATGATGGTGGATACAACGAGG
>CAYWBT010000224.1:0-2591 GCA_964456585.1 uncultured bacterium | reverse complement strand
GAAAGAGAGTGCGTGATGAATACGCACTCTCGTGATGATGGTGGATACAACGAGGAATAGCATACTTGGAGCTATCGTACGTCGTATCTATTTAATCAGCATGAGTTTCTTGGACTGGAAGAATTTCTCCGTCTCAATGCAATAGATGTAAACACCGCTGGTTACCACTCTTCCGGCACTAGTGGTGCCATCCCATATAACCGAGTAGTTTCCGGCGGATTTCGTTTCGTTTTCCAGTATCCTCAAACGTTCGCCGAGAATATTGTAGATGGCGATAGTGACATGGGAAGTTTCCGGTATCCCGTAGGTAATTGTCGTTTCAAGATTGAAGGGATTGGGATAGTTTTGTGATAATGAATAACCGGCAGGCATCGTATCTTCTTCAACACCGGGATCGACATCTGTCGGCGCGATAGCAATCTGTGAGAAGTGCGAGACATTTCCGCTCAAAATATGATTGCCGGTGTCAACAAAAACGTCGGATATCCCTTCGGTATCGAGTTCACCCGAGGAATTAAAGAAGAACATACCGAGCACCAGCGGACTGATTCCCATTTGCTCAAGAATGAGATCGTTGTACGGCAGGGTTAGTTCTACCGGCGTATTGAAATTGTAAGGACTGACAAGCTCTCCATTAACACGTACCTCGATGCTCACACCGCCCAGTATATTACTGTAGAAGGTAACATTTTTGGTGCGGTAGTCGGCCTGTGCAAACGACGGCATCGTGAAGGTTACAGTAATATTCTCTGAGAGCGATCCTACCGGGAAGAGCACCCTCATCCCTTCCAGGAAATCCATCGGGAAATCCAAACCGTAAATATAGAGGTTTTCATTATTATCCTTATTCATGTCAAAGGTAAGGATTTGAACATCCGCTACATACACCGCCACCTCTGCTGAAATATCACCAAACGTCGCTGTCACGGTTCCGTCACCCACATAGGTGGCGGTGAATTTACCATTTCCGTCAATTTCGCCGACTCCTCCCGATGTCGACCAGAGGACCGGTACATTAACTAACCTACCCTCACCGTCATAAGCCTTGACCGAATACTGTACATAATCTTCAATAGTGACAACCGCATCCGCAGGAGAAATTACCAGTGTTTCAACAACTAACGGCAGAACATTGATGGTAAAAGCGACCTCTTGGAATAAACCACCCGCGTCAGTCACCTTGATCCTCACGGGAATTCCGTCCCCTTCAGCATCGATTCCGGGTGTTCCCGAGAGATTACCGGTTTGTGCATGTATGGATAACCATTCCGGCCCTTCTGTTAATTCGTAGGTGTAGCTATCACCTATGTCGGGATCCTCCGCCAGAATCGTTAAAGAATAGCCATTATTGACTTGCGCGTTGGGAAGCAAGGTACTCAGTATCTCCGGAGCATCGTTGGTATTTGCGACAGTAATCGTGTACGATACTTCGGCGAAGAAGCCGCCGTTATCGGTGACCTTGATTTCAATCGCGATGCCTGCTGACACGTCTTCATTCTTCGGAGTACCGGAAAGAACGCCGGTTTCAGGGTCGATCGATAACCATTCCGGACCATCGGTCAGTTCAAAGGTGTGCGTGTCGATAGCATTCGGATCTGTTACTTCTATCGTCGCGTTGTACAGGGTATCTTCCGCAGCGTTGGGAAGTTCTTCGGTCGTGATCAGAGGAGCTACGTTGGGTTCGGCAGTCACCACAATTGTTGTTGTGAAAGTCGCAGAAAGACTGGGCGTGCCTGTGTCAGTAATCTCGATAGTTATTGTAATATCTTCACCCGCGTCAGCGTAACCGGGTGCGCCCGAGAGATCCCCGGTTTCTGCATTTATCGACAACCATTCCGGACCTTCTGTTAACTCGAAGGTATAGCTGTCGCCTATGTCAGGATCTGTCACCACAAGCCTCGCGCTGTATGCCTCGCCGACCCGAGCATTGGGAAACGAGGTTGTAAGTATTTCCGGGGCATCGTTGGTATTAACGACAGAAATCGTATATGATGCCTCAGCGATGAGATCGCCGATATCGGTTACCTTGACCGAAATCGTAATATCTTCAGCCACGTCACCATTTCCCGGAGTACCGGAAAGAATGCCATTTGCCGGGTTGATGGAGAGCCATTCCGGCCCATCGGTCAGCTCAAAGGTGTGCGCGTCAATGGTATTCGGATCTGTGGATGCTATCGCTGAGTCATACGGCGTATCCTCCACAGCGTCGGGAAGTTCTTCGGTTGCGATTAGAGGAGCTACGTTGGGTTCGGCAGTCACTAAAATCGTTGTTGATAAGGTGTCGGAAAGACTGGGGATGCCAGAGTCGGTCACCACGATTATTATCGGAATGTCTTCACCTACATCATTGTCCTCGGGTATTCCCGATACATTTCCGGACTCATCGATCGACAGCCAGTCGGGTCCATCGGTCAGCTCGAAGGCGTGCGTATCGTCGATTTCGGGATCCTCCACCTCAATCGTCGCACTATATTCCGCATACGTCTGTGCACTGGGGAGCGAGGTTGTCAGTATGACCGGTGCATCGTTGGTATTCACGACAGAAATCGTATATGATGCCTCAGCGATGAGATCGCCGATATCGGTTACCT
>CAYWBT010000223.1:0-5047 GCA_964456585.1 uncultured bacterium | reverse complement strand
GGGGTATCCCGGTTTCCCCGTAAGTTTGGTTTACCAGCAACCGTGGGTGGATCCCTTCAACAGGAGCCAGGAGCAGCTTGCGGAAGATTTTGAGGAGTTTTATGCCTATACGGTTGGTCAAATCAGCGAGCTTCTGACGCGCTACGGTAAAATCGACATCATCTGGTTTGACGGTATGGGATGGACCGGTAAAGTCGATATTCGTACCGAGAAAACACTCGCCTGGGTTCGCAGGCTTCAGCCGCACATTATCATCAATCCCCGCTGGGGTGGTGTCGGAGACTATGATACACCCGAGTGGAACATGCCCGAAGAGACACCGGACGACTGGTGGGAAAACTGTATCTCCTGGAGCGGTCACTGGGGCTACTCGCCCGATTCGCCGGTTCAACCTGTTGACTGGGTGATCGGGAAACTGGTAACCGCACGCGCCTGGGGTGGAAACTTCCTCCTGAATATCGGGCCGGCGCCGGATGGCACCATGCGCCCGGAATACTACGAACGAACAGCCGAACTCGCTCGATGGATGAAGCACAGCAAGGAATCCCTGATCGGCACCGAGGGCGTTCGCAACTGGAAAGAGTTCAGCACTGTTCCACTCACCTCACGCGGGAGGACATGGTATCTCCATCTCCTTCCGGACACCAGCGCGTCGGTGGAAATTCGTGACGTTTCCCGCCCGAAGAGTGTGAAATTGCTTCGGACAAACGAGCCGGTTGCGTACGCGTACGAAAACGCTGCCTTGAGAATTATCATTCCCGGCGATCTCAGGAAAACGGTCGATGATGTGATAGCTGTCGAGTGGCACACTGTCCCGAAACACTGAAAGTACGGTACTGCCACAAGGAATGTGGATGCAAGGGGCGATGATACCGAGAAGTACTTGTCATTAAGGCGCATTATTATTATATTAAAATAATTGTCGCTATTGATAAACCTGTTGTTTTTTTACCATTTTAATTTTAATGATAGAATCTGATGCCTTACGGGCGAACATAGAACGTATTCTACCGAGAGTTGAAAAACCCGCCCGGTATATCGGCGGTGAACTCAACGTCATACGAAAAGACCCGCATACACAAAACATCAAGGTATGTCTTGCCTTTCCCGATGTTTATGATATTGGGCAGTCATACCTGGGCTTTCATATATTGTACCATATTTTAAATAAAAAGAGCGGAATTCTCTGCGAGCGGACTTTTGCTCCCTGGGTCGACATGGAAGCGGAAATGCGCTGTGAGAACATCCCGCTCTGGTCTCTGGAATCGATGCTTCCCGTTGCACAGTTTGATGTTGTCGGTTTCACGCTCCAGTACGAGCTTCACTACACGACTATTCTCAACATGCTCGAACTGGCGGGTATTCCAATCCGCGCCGGAGAACGTGATGGCACCTACCCGCTTATAATCGGCGGCGGGCCCTGCTGTGCCAATCCCGAGCCGGTGGCGGACTTTTTTGATGCATTTCTGCTCGGGGATGGTGAGGAGGCGTTCCCCGAGATCCTGGATGTTATCGGTCGGTGTCGGAGGGAGGGGATATCGAAAGCGGATACACTTCGTGAGCTCACCCGGATCGAGGGGGTATACGTTCCCTCGCTCTACCGGGCGTGCCGCGGTGGAGATGGTTCGTATATCCGCACGGAACCGGTCGATGATCGGGTACCGTTCCCCATCCGCTCAAGAATTGTGGAGAAGCTGAAGCCGGAGTACTATCCCGACCGTCCGCTTGTCCCGATCTGCGAGGTGGTGCACGACCGGCTGGCGGTTGAGATCATGCGCGGATGTTCGCGGGGATGCCGTTTTTGCGGTGCCGGTATGGTGTACCGTCCGAGGCGTTCTCGACCGGTGAACGACATCGTGCAGCAGGTTGTCCGGGGAATACGCTCAACCGGTTGGGAGGATGTGAGCCTGGTAAGCCTCTCGAATTCGGATTACCCCGGTCTCGAGAATCTGGTCCAACAGCTCGGCGGTGCATTGCACGGCACAAAGGTCTCCATTTCACTTGCAAGTCTCAGGGCCGACAACTTCTCAGTCAAGATGGCCGATACGGTTGCCGGCGGTAAACGGACAAGCCTCACCTTTGCTGTCGAGGCAGCCACCCAGCGGCTCAGGGACGTGATCAACAAGAACCTCACCGAGGAGCAGATCTTTGAAACGCTGAGCACGGCGCTCACCGGCGGCTGGAACAGCTTCAAGCTGTATTTCATGATTGGCCTTCCGACAGAAACCGAGGAGGATGTGCTCGCGATTCCGGAGATGCTCAATCGGATTGGAAGCCTCCTAAAAAAACACCATGGCCGCCGTGTCAATGTCACCATTTCTCCCTTTTCCCCAAAGCCCATGACACCCTTCCAGTGGGAGCGCCAGGATTCTCTCGGGGAACTGGAGAGAAAGTACGACCTTATAAGGAAAAATCTCAGGTCGCGGGCGATTCATCTCAAGATGACCAATCCCCATGTCTCGAAACTGGAATGTTTGCTCGGCAGGGGTGGACGCGAGCTGGGGAACGTCCTTGTTGATGCATGGAAACGGGGGAGTAGGCTGGACGCTTGGTCTGAGCACTTTAACCGTGAGGTTTGGCACCGTGCCTTCGAACAAGCGGGGTATGACTTCCCAGACAGTGGTGATCCCATAGAGCCGGGAACCGCGCTACCCTGGGAGCACCTCGATTTCGGTGTGGACGGCGCATACTTCCTCTCAGAGCGGGAACGGGCATACGGCGGAGAGACCACGCCGGACTGTTCGGACGCATGCCAGAACTGTGGCCCGTACGCCTCGTTTTGTGCCGAGATGAAGCGTGCGACTTCACCCGTCTCTTCGGTTCCCGAAGCAATGAAGCGGACGGATACCGAAGATAGTTATGGCAGGAAGCGAAAGCGTATCGGATCACGGCAGGTTTCCACCGGTCTGCTCGGTACGAGGATACGCATGAAATTCACCAAGAGTGGCGCATTCAGGTATACCGGCCATCTCGATATGGTCCGTGTTTTTGACCGTACCTTGCGGCGTTCCGGTATACCGATAGCGTATTCACAGGGATTCCATCCACATCCGAAACTATCGTTCGGCCCTCCACTCCCGCTCGGAATGAAGAGTGTCGCGGAATACGCAGATTTTTCCCTGGCCACCGTGTTTCCGGAGATCGCGGCTGAACTCAAGAAAGAACTCCCCGAGGGATTTGCGCTCATGGACATTCGTGTGGTACCTGAGCGGACGGAGTCCCTCAACAATATCATCAGATTCGCCGAGTACCGGATTCTCGGTGAACTGGATGATGCGACGGTTCGAAAGATCGAAGAGGTGCTCGCGGCCGAGAGCATCGTTATCGAACGCACAACGAAAAAAGGAACGAAGAGTATTAATCTAAGACCCGGCATCGAAGCGCTGACCGTTTTCGAAGACAGGAGCGGATTCGCCATGCTCTTGAGTATGGAACTAACGAAAGCGGCCAAGCCGAGAGAAGTCCTGGAAATAATTTTCGGGGAAGATATTCCCGTTGATGTTACCAGGATCGAACAGTATGCTGTGAGGAATGGTAAAATGATTACCCCTCTTGAGGTCTAAACGGGGCAGGCTTCTCAAAAGGACGCCGCTTGAGGGAGCGAGGCATGGGAACAACGTTTCCCACCATACCAGAAGACAACCAACGGTTTCTCTTCAGGTTGTGTGTTATACGCGTTCCCCTCCTGCGAAGCGTGGTACGGAAGTCGCCAGAAATAAGGGTTTGGTGAAAATTTTGAAAAGTGAAATAATCATTAATTCAGGAATTCATGAAACGAGGATAGCAATCCTCGAGAATTCAAAGCTGGTAGAGGTCTGGGTTGAACGACCAGATAATGAAAGAATGGTCGGCGATATATACAAGGGAACGGCCAAGGCTGTCATCCCGGGTATCCAGGCCGCATTTATCGATATCGGGATGGAAAAGAGCGCCTTTCTCCATGCCTCCGATGTCAGGGGATACTCCATCGACTTCGCGGCCCAGTATGACATCGACGACGAGGATGATGACGATGATGCTTCATCCCACGAGGATGTGAAAACGGAGCCCCATCAGAAGCAGGACAGGGCAAAATCAGGCCGCGGTGGGAGAGGGAGAGATCGGAAAAGCGTTCCCATCGAATCCGTTATTAAGAAAGAACAGAAAATCATCGTACAGATCACGAAAGAGCCGATCTCGACCAAGGGGGCTCGGGTTACCTCGGAGATATCTCTTCCGGGAAGGTTCCTCGTGCTGGTGCCGGGCAGCTCGAAAATCGGTATCTCACGGAAGATAGAATCACGAAATGAGCGAAAACGGCTGAAACGGCTCGGCTACAAACACCGTCCCGAAGGATTCGGCTTGATCATCAGAACAGTGGCGGAAGGCAAAGGTGAAGATGAATTTTCGAACGAGATAAAGGATCTGCTTCACGCCTACCAGGAGCTGATGAAGAAAGCGGATAAACTTCCGGCGCCCGCCCTGGTGCACAAGGAAATGGGGATGACCTCCGGTATCATTCGCGATCTTCTGAGCGAGGATGTGGCTCGAGTAGCTGTGGACTCTCAGGAACACTACGATGAGATCCGAACGTACCTGAAAAACACATCGCCCAACCTTATAGACAGGGTCAGTTTCTATAAGGATAAGGAACCCATTTTCGACCACTTCGATATCGAGCGTGAGATTGACGGCATCTTCAGCCGAAAAACCTGGCTGAAAAAAGGCGGCTTTCTGGTGTTCGATCACACGGAGGCGCTGACAGTCATCGATGTCAACAGCGGACGCTTCCTCGGCAAGTCAAACCAGGAGGAAACGATACTCGAGACCAACATCGAATCTGCCCGCGAAATAGCCCGACACCTCAGGCTGAGAGATATCGGTGGTATCATTGTGATCGATTTCATCGACATGGCAAGCATGAAGCACCGACGGATGGTCGAGGACATATTCGCCGATGCGCTGAAAAACGATCGCTCACGGGTATCCATTTCTCAGATCAGCGATTTTGGCGTCATGGAAATGACCCGCCAGCGCGTACGGGCGAGCCTGATACAGACCTTTGCGG
>CAYWBT010000222.1:0-5051 GCA_964456585.1 uncultured bacterium | reverse complement strand
CGGTGGCATCATAGGTAACCATTCGCGCCAACGAATCGAGTGTTTTAAAGAGCTTGTCTTCGACTGGTGCGTTTGCCCTGCTGAGCGCATTAAAGAGTGTTGACTTACCGGCATTCGTGTAGCCGACAAGGGTGACATTCATTAAGTCTTTTCTCCTGCTCCGCGAGGTAATGCGCTGTTTCTCAATTTTTTTCAGCTTCTCTTCCAGGCTTACGATGCGGTTTCTGAGACGCCGACGGTCGACTTCGAGCTGTGTTTCGCCGGGCCCTCGGACGCCGATCCCGCCGACCTGGCGTGACAAGTGCGTCCACTGGCGGGTTAACTGTGGCAGGAGGTGCTTGAGTTGAGCAAGTTCAACCTGGATCTTTGCCTCGCTGGTTCGTGCCCTGATAGCAAAGATGTCGAGGATGAGACCCGAACGGTCGATGACCTTAACCGTGAGGAGTTTCTGAAGATTGAACATCTGGGCGGGAGTCAGGTCATTATCAAAAATTACCGCTGAGACATCGAGTTCATTCACCATGTCGAGCACTTCATGTGCTTTACCGAGACCGATATAATACCGTGGTTCAATTTGAGAGCGCGCCTGCGTTACCCTGCCGACGATTTCTGCGCCGGCTGTCCGGGCGAGAAGACTGAGTTCTTCAAGAGGATCGACACCAGAAAAAGCATGCTTCTCACCATATTCCACCCCCAATCCGACCAGAATAATCCGTTCTTTTTCTACGATAATTTCATTCATGAAACTTCACACTCCTCCCATCAGTCGAGGAACACCCACCGACCACCCCACATGGTATTTCTTCCCTGCCATCCAAGAGTATCAAACCAGGAAATAGACTCATTCGTTATATTCTCGATTCTATAGAAAAGTTCCAGAGTGCTGACCCTGATAACCAAACCGCTCGTGAGAAGAAGATGATTACCACGGGGATTCATTTCGCCCCCAGCCCACCGGAGAAATCTGGCGTTCCCGAAAAGTGTCGATTGGATATGCTGGTTGATGAATGTCCCGGACATCCTGACATCGCTGAACACTTCGATGGTGGGAAACGGCCAGTAGTCATGGGCACCATGTCCGCCTGTTTCGAGCATACGTGATCTGATGCTGCCGTTCATTGTCATTTCCCAGTGGTAGCGCCTGTCGAATGCCGTATCGAGCCAAAATCTCGTGCCGCACGCCCCTTTCCGCGCGCTCATAGTAACCTTCGGTACCCGCGAATACCCGGTGACTCCGTTCCGGATAGCCACCGATGGCGTGAACAGCGGCAACGTTGAGAAAGAACCGAAACCGACAATACCGAGCGTGACATGCTCAGCCGTCATTCGCGGGCCGAACTCGATGCCGGAAACTGCATACGATGCCAGCGTGCTCACATACGAGGAATCACTGAATACGAGCGAAGGATAATACTCCATACCTGTATCGGGAAATTCATCGGCCGAATAAACCCGGAGGAAGAAGTCCTGCGATCCGGTTACGGCATGGACAAGCTCTCCTTCAAAATTGAAGCCTGTCCCGTATTCGGACGATCTCCGAACACCGCTGCGGATCATCATGCGCAACCATGCCCTGTTCCATGAGACCGATCCCGATACGCCGCTCTCATGTCGTGTCCAGGAATCGTCGTGAATGCGTGAATCGAAGATGTCGGTGTCATGCGAAACCCTGAGCTGATACGCGGTGTTACCGTGATCGCTAAGCATCACTGTGTGAAAACCGATCGTCCTCTCGTCCAGGCTCTTGCGGTACCCCCGCCGCGCGAATCGCGAATTTGCCGATTGATAGTAGAGGACTGGCGAAACCGTCGTCCGCCCACCAAGCCGGTAGCGGTCAAGACCGAGCGAAACAGAAATGTCATCCGTCTTACGCTCTCCCAGGTGGGACTGGTTCTGGAGAGTAACGAGACCGTCACTGTCCCGAAAGGCTCGTATCGCGAAGGTCAGTGTACTCTCGTTTTCAAGGAAACGCTGGTACTTCATCTGGTAGTTTCGAAGGGAACTGTGTTCGAGACTACGCCCCCCGTTTATGCCGCTCCCCTGCCCGGAAAATAAGATTCCCGCCTTGTCTCCAACCATCCGGCTGAACAGAACATCGGCATTGAACCGCTGTTGCGAGCCCAGGAGAAATCCGACTGATGTCAGCGGCCGTTTGTCCTCTCCACGCAGGGTATTCATGGTGGCGATGTTCAGTTCATGTACTCCCGGGCTTTCAATGGAGTCGACCGTTGACGCGGGAATCAATTCGAGATCGGGGCCAAACGGCGAATAACTCTTGAGTGGAACGCCGTCAATCCGGACTCGGATCCTGGCTCCCGGCAACGATTCCGCATAGGGATACGCGCCCAGTCCAACGGCACCGTATCGGAGAACCGAATACCCGGACTGTCGTGACACCATATCTGCCACCGTCCCGTTGAGCACCGGCTTGTCACCTATCTCGGTGGGTATGGTTTCCCATGCAGATGCCTCTGCCTCTGATGACGCCCGATCGGCAGCCACCACCTCTCCTGAGATACCCGTCGCCTGAGGAATCAGAAAACAGAGCAGCAGTATGACTGTACTGCTACTTCCCTTCATGTTTTTGGTGACCACTGTCTATCCTCACTTCATAACTCTTTCCAGGCATCACGCCACTTCAACTGTTCCCTGTGCGTGCTGTGGGGACGGCATATTCGCACGTGACGCCCTGATTTTTCGCCAAGAATTTCGATGTCATCGAGTCGTGCACAGCCTAGTCCCGCTTCGTGGGCAAGTGCAAGATACCCGATCTCCATGGGATCGAATCCCATGAGGTGCGCCATAACAGCATCGCACGAAATCGGCTCGGTTCCCGCCACCGCGATGCCCATCTTCACCGGTGTTCCTCTGCCCGGACCGTTGCCTTCCATCGCTTCAAAAGCATCGATAACGGCAATGTCCGGCATTAAAACCGCTCCGAGGCGGACAAGATTTTCAGAGAGCGCCCTCACCTGTGACCGGAAACCTGCTGTCACACCTCGTGGTGTTCTCTGTGGAATATAACGGCTTGCATGTTGTACGGCAAAGACTGTCGTGAAAAAAACTTCCAGCAGGTATGGATAGTGCTCAAGATAATTCCACAGCGGTTCGGCCACTGTTTCGACGACACTGCCTATCCTGTTGCCATGCATGCGCGGCCGACACACTCTTCGGAGGCACCCCATCATATTCTTTAAAGAGAGCGTGACTGTCGAAAAATTATGAGTCTTTGCTACAGCAACCGATACTATAATATCGGCGCTGCCTGCGATATCCGAATACTGGATGACATGACGGCCGCGTGTCTGGGTCAGTATTTCGAATTCACCACTGTATGAATCACGATTCAGATCGACCAAGGTACTCCCAAATTCGCGGGCGAGGTCTTCGTACCCAAAATTTGTAAAAGCAACCGGGGTGGAACGGGCTGCGCCCTCGCCAATCAGAACAACGTCCGTATCAAGCCCCCTGAGGAGCCTCAGCACCGGGCGAACCGCATCTGCCCGGGTCGAAGCCAGCGGATCGACCGATGAAAGAAAGTTCGGCTTGATCAAGACAGTGCCCCTGATCTTTGCACAAATTTCATCATGCACGAGTTCAAGCGCGTTATGAACAGCCTGCTCGCGGTTTTCTCCCGAAGCAACTGCAACACGGGGTTTATTTGTCTTCATACTCTATCCGTCGGGTAAGCATCTTTACGATATCTGTTCAGGAAATATACATCAGCATCGAGGTTTCAGCAAGCAGCAGCCGTCATACTGGAAATGATTCCGTGTAATATAACGCCCCGCTGTCCCAGTAAATAATTGCGAAAAGCACTCAATAATAATCAGTTCTTGCCGATATATAATAGTAAAGAAGAGGGTTGAGATTCCCGGCAACAGTCTTTCTGATAGGTAATACTGAGATAATTAAGAGGTTATGACGTGTTCTCTTCCGGTTTTAAAAAGATATTACGACAGGTAAAGACCGAATACCGGAGTGCCATACGGCGATACATTATCCTGATTATTTTCAAACAGGTATAACAAAATGTCCTTTCACGATATTTTTCTGGGTACATCAATAACAAATAACCTGATGCGTTCGAAAGACACGATACAATACCTCGATAAAATCCAGCGCAGGCTGGCAACGGGTAAGAATATTAATGATCCCGTCGACAATCCGGGTAACTACTATGCCAGTCAGATTCATCGGAATCGCGCAACTGATCTCTCTTCCCGCAAAGACGAAATCAGTGAGTCAATCCAGCTGGTGAAAGCCGCAAATAACGGTATTGAATCCATTATCTCGCTAATCAACAATGCGAAGGGAATCGTTCAGACAGCGCGTGATGTCACCGCGGAGGAACGATCCGAACTCGCCGCACAGTACAACCGCTTACTCGAGCAGGTTGATTCCCTCGCAACAGATGCCAATTACAAGGGCAAGAATCTCCTGGCAAACCACGTCAAGACCGTTATATTTAATGAGGATGGTTCGAATTCGCTTACCATGATCGGTTTTTACGCATCACGCGAAGGCCTTGGTATTGAGCCGGCAACAGACAACTGGGCCGATGTCAACACGTTGGATAACGCAGAAAACAATCTCGAGAGCGCCATCAACACCCTGGAACGGCAGTTATCCAAATTCGTTTCCAACCTGAATGTCATTACCATCAGAGAGAATTTCATAGATGATACCATCAATACCCTGATCGAAGGGGCTGATAATTTAACCCTGAGCAACATGAACGAAGAATCAGCAAACATGGCTATGATGGATACCCGCTACAAGCTGACGATGATATCCCTCGGGTTGACAACCCAGGCGACGAGGTCGGTTCTTCGTATCTTCTAAGGTGACGTGCCAACCGGAATTTCAGATAGCTTTCCCCCAAGAGCTTCCCCCCTCATCGAGTACTCATTTTCCCCGGTCTCCATTTCTATACCTTCTCCACAGATAAAATAAACGGTTCACTGCAACCAGCCCTATTCTCCATGGCTGCTCACAGTGAACCGCAGGTACTGACAATTCCCCTTACAGAATGCTTCTAATAAGGAGTG
>CAYWBT010000221.1:0-5126 GCA_964456585.1 uncultured bacterium | reverse complement strand
CTGCGTGGCGTACATTGACAATCCTGACATCACCCCGCGCGAGATGATGGAATATCTCACTGGGCCTGATTTCCCCACCGGCGGTATCATCTACGGTCGCAAGGGCATCATTCAAGCCTACGAAACCGGCCGCGGTATCATCAATCTCAGGGCGCGGGCGAACATTGAAACGCTCAAGGGTGACCGTTCGCGGATCGTGGTATCCGAAATTCCCTATTCCGTCAATAAGTCCACCCTGCTTGAAAAGATCGCCGATCTGGTACGAAGCAAGATCATCGATGGTATTTCCGACCTTCGCGATGAATCCGACCGTGACGGCATGCGGATTGTCATCGAGCTGAAGAAGGATGCCTTTCCGGAAGTGGTCCTCAGAAAACTCTACAAGCATACCCAGCTCTCGACATCATTCGGTATCATCTACCTCGCCCTCGTCGAAAACCAGCCGAAGGTCATGGCCATCACCGAGGTGGTTCGCCATTTCATCGATCATCGGCATGACGTCGTTGTCCGTCGTACAAAGTACGACCTCACAAAGGCGGAGGCACGGGCGCACATTCTCGAAGGTCTGCGAATCGCGCTCGACAATATCGATGCGGTCATCGATCTCATCCGGAAATCCGAGACCACCGAGGACGCGAAAAACGGCCTCATAAATAAATTCAAGCTCACCGAAATTCAGGCCCAGGCCATTCTTGACATGCGTCTCCAGCGTCTGACCGGTCTCGAGCGCCAGAAACTCGAAGATGAGTATACCGACCTCCTCGAACTTATGGAACGGCTGCGAAACACCCTTGCATCGCGTCCGCTCAGGATGGAGATCATCAAGGAAGAACTCGCCGAAATCAAGGCGAAGTACGGTGACGAGCGGCGTACCGACATTCTCGATGAAACCGACAGCATTGAACTGGAAGACCTCATTGCCGAAGAGGACATGGTGGTTACCATATCCCACCAGGGATACATCAAGCGTATTCCCATCGGCACCTATCATCGCCAGAGAAGGGGCGGGAGAGGTATAACGAGCATGGGTACGAAGGAAGAAGATTTTGTCAAAACCCTGTTCGTGGCCTCGACTCACTCGTATATACTGTTCTTTACCAATCTGGGGAGGTGTTACTGGATCAAGGTATACGAAGTTCCTCAGGGCGGGCGTGCCGCACGCGGTCGTCCCATTGTCAACCTGCTCGACCTCCAGAAGGATGAAAAAATAGCCGCCTTTCTGCCAGTGCGGGAGTTCAACGAAAACCAGTATATTCTCATGGCGACCAAGAAGGGCCTCGTGAAGAAAACCGCGCTCATCCAGTATTCCCGCCCGCGCCGTAACGGCATCAACGCCATCAATATACTCGAGGGCGATGCCCTCATCGCGGCGGAGCTTACCGACGGCCAGCAGGAGATTATTCTCCAGACCTACGGGGGAACGGCGATCCGCTTCAACGAACGGGAAATCCGACCAGTGGGACGCACGTCCCAAGGTGTCAAAGGGATTACCGTCGGAAAGAACGATTACATCGTCGGCATGGTTGTGGTACGGCGCTCGGATGACACACTCCTCGTGGTCTGCGAGAACGGTTTTGGCAAACGTACCAATATCGATGCGTACCGTCTGATCCACCGCGGCGGCAAGGGTGTGATATCCATTAAAACCACCGAGCGAAATGGTAACGCGGTCAGTATCATGGAAGTCGTCGACGATGACGAGCTCATTATGGTAACCCAGAACGGGATACTCATCAGGCTTCCGGTACGCGACATCCGGACTATCGGTCGGGTAACCCAGGGGGTGAAACTGATCAATCTCGGCGAAAAAGACAAGGTCGTGGATGTCGAGCGCGTTCCGTCCGGTGAAAACGGAGATATCTCCGATCAGGAAGATACCGTTGATCAGGAAGAGTTTGGCGATTAATCCTCTCGTCCCGGTTACCCGGTTACCTCTAAAAAATTCTGTTTGAAACGATTTCCCGCGGTCTTTTTATTGGAAAATGCCGACACGTTTCGTATTTTATTGGGAAAAATACGCACACATAGTTTGGGTAGAGTAACTACAATCAAGGGGGAAAGATGGAAACCAGATATGCTCCGAACCAGGAAGGGTTTGAATTCCTGAACACGGAAGAGCTGAGGAGAAATTTCCTGGTTGATCTGTTCTGCGAAGGAGAGATCACCATGGTGTATTCCGATGTCGACAGGGTAATCGTCGGCTCGGCGGTGCCAACCGACAGGGAGTTGGCCCTCGAGGCAGGTAAGGAACTTGCGGCAGAGTACTTTGCCGAGCGCCGCGAAATCGGCGTTATCAACATCGGTGGCAACGGAACGATTTTGGTGGACGGCACCGAGTATACCATGGTCAAACTGGACGCCCTCTATATCGGGCGCGGGAGCCGCGATATCCGCTTTTTAAGCGCGGATGCGTCATCTCCGGCAAAGTACTACCTTATCAGCTATCCGGCACACGCCGAATATCCGACCACACATGCCCCCCTCTCGCAGGCTGAACCGCTTAACCTGGGAAGTGACGCAGAATCGAACAAGCGGACCATTTACAAGTTTATTCATCCTGCCGGGATCAAGAGCTGCCAGCTGGTCATGGGCTGTACGCTCCTCGCCGAGGGCAGCGTCTGGAACACCATGGCTGCGCACACCCACGAGCGCAGGTCGGAGGTGTACATGTACTTCGATCTCTCCGAGGACGCGATTGTCTTTCACTTCGTCGGTAAACCCGAAGAAACCCGCCATATCGTGTTGCGGAACGGACAGGCGACCATTTCGCCGAGCTGGTCCATCCACGCCGGATGCGGTACGGCGAACTATGCTTTTGTCTGGGCCATGGGCGGAGAAAACCAGGACTTCGGCGACATGGACGGTATTCCGGTACCGAACATGATGTAGCGGATCGTCGGACGAGTATGATCGAGCCCGGTTGATCGTCTTTCAGCCGGGCTTCGTCATCGAGGCGGCGAAGGAGTCTCCGGGTGGTGGAGAAGGTGAAGGGAGGACGAACTGTTCCGGGCCTGTCGCGGCACGGTTATACAAAGAACGACGGCATATTTGTCGAATCAGAAACAGAGAGTAACTATGAAAATCTATGGTGACATACGTGAGGCGGTGACGACGGCTGTCCCGGAACTCCGCGATGCGGCATTCGATTTCCAGCCATCCCCGGAAAACCAGCCGGGAGATTTCGGCTTGGCATGCTTCCGGTTCGCGAACGTTCTCGGGGACAAGCCACCTGCGATCGCTGACCGAATAGCCGCGTTGGAATTCCCGGGAATCATTGCGGAAGTCAAAGCGACCGGGCCGTATGTCAACTTTACCCTGAACCGCAGCGTGTTTGCCGCCGAGGCGGTTGCCGGGATTCTCGAACGCGGCGCAGCATTCGGTTCGCGGGAAACCGGCCGGGGCACGAGTGTTATCCTCGAGCACACGAGCATCAATCCCAATGCCAGTCCCCATATCGGCCGTGCCCGCAACGGGCTCATTGGCGATACCCTCGCCCGTCTCCTCAGGTTCGAGGGCTATGAGGTCAATGTGCACTACTACGTAAACGATATGGGAAAGCAGATCGGTCTCTTGTACCTCCAGACAAAGGGAGGGGACACCCTCGAATTCCATGAGGTGCTCGATCTTTATGTCGAAGCGAACAGGCGGGCAGAGGAGGACCCGGATTTCGAGGCGCAGGGATTTGATGTGCTCGGCCGGATTGAACAGGGCGATCGCGAGGTCATAGACTCGTTTGGCCGTATCGTGGACATATGCCTCAAGGGGCAGCTCGATGTTCTAACCCGCCTCGGTCTCTCCTACGATACGTTCGACCGGGAATCCTCATTCCTGCACGACAGAAGGATGAAAGAAGTCTTGGCGCTGTTTAAAGAGAAGGATGCGCTCTTCACCGACGAAGATGGCAGAACAGTGGTCGATCTCAAGCCGCTTGGCTATCCCCGGGACGAAGGTCGCTACATTGTGCTCAAGCGCGCAAACGGCAGCACCATGTACATGTACCGCGACATTGCCTACACCCTTGAAAAGATCGCCCGCGGCAGCGACCAGAATATCATCGTCCTCGGCGAGGATCACAAAATGCATTTCGAGCAGATGGCCGTTATTCTCCGCGCCCTCGACCGTGAGCCCCCCGAGGCGGTTCACTATTCGTACATCCTTCTCCGGGAAGGTAAAATGTCGACTCGTCAGGGGACAGTGGTGCTCCTCGAGGACTTTCTCGACGAGGCGATCCGGCGTGCCAGGGAACGGGTGGATGAACAGTGCAGCGATCTGCCGGACGTTGAGCGCGCCGGCATCGCACGAATGATCGGACTCGGCGCTGTACGGTTTGCCATCCTGTCTGTCCGGCCAAACCGCAACGTTATCTTCGAGTGGGATGCCGCCCTGACGTTTACCGGTGACAGCGGCCCCTATATTCAGTACTCGTGCACAAGGATTGTGTCAATACTCCGAAAATATGAAGCCAGCGATCACACCATCCCATCGATATCAGCCGGCGACCTCAGGATTACCCATGACGCCGAGTGGGATCTCGTGTTTAGGATTGCGGCGGTTGAAAATGATATTGCCGCGGCCCTGGAGACAAGAAATCCGGGGATCATCGCAAATACCGCCCTCGAGATAGCGAAAAAATTCAGTACTTTTTACAATGCGTGCCCGGTTCTTGCGGCGCCGGACGAACATGTTCGTTCGAGCCGGAGAGCGCTGTGCATCGCCACGCGCCAAGTCCTGGTGAATCTCCTCGGTCTTCTCGGAATCGAGGCGCCAGAAAGAATGTAGCTATTCTCCCGCACGCACAATTTTTCTTCGATGACACTCCCACAATAAGATGCCGACTGGTATTTCCCGCCCGAAAACGCGAAGCGCACTTGTTTTGATGCATCCTTCTTCTTCTGAAAAAAGCGAATGATCCCAGGAGAAGAAATGTTTTCTTAGACATATATTATCAGATAGTTATTTCCATAATAAAAGCGGTTTGTTCGAGTGATATTACTTGTCCAAATCGGAAAAAACACGTGAAAAAAATGTGCTTATACGAATAATCACACTATGTTTATGTAATTTGTTACACCATCCAATACTGCAAACCACCGTATGTATGCGCGTCTGTTATTAATAGATTTATA
>CAYWBT010000220.1:0-5178 GCA_964456585.1 uncultured bacterium | reverse complement strand
GGCGGCGTTTCCCTGGCCGGCTCGGATGCGATCACCACCTTTTTCAAAGCATCGGGGATGCCGGTTTGGAAAAGCGTCCTCTTTGGGAGTATCATCACCGATCCACTTGACAAATGCGTTACCGCGCTCATCTGTTACTTTCTGATGAGATCCCTGTCCCCCCGGATGCTTGAACGAATTTCGCATAACAGACTGCCAGTTCCGGATGATACTTCGAAGAACGTTGCCATGAACGACCACAGGTAGGCTAAATCAGCTCCCTATGAGCGGTTCTCATCACATCGGTCGGTATTTCGGTACCTGAAATGGCTGCTGTCGATGGTCTCGTACCGTTTTATCGGACAAGACGTGGGATCTTCCATGAAACGCACTCCCCTGCATCCCCTCACTCATATTCTGGTCGCTGGCGAGATCGCACTCGTGATGCTCGTTCTGCCGCTCTATCAGGGGCTTGCTGTTCTGGCGGTGTGGCTTTTCATTACCCTGGTCATTCCTGCGCGTACGGAAACGAAGCTCACCGGGGCGTTCCTGAAAATTTTCGGTATTGCCGCCGTGTTCCTGTTTCTCCTGCACGGCCTCAGACTGCACCCGCCGGGAATTTCGGTCGAGGGAATGACGATCGGTCTGGGGCACTTTCTCCATATCACGGTTCCGGTCACACTGGTACTGTACTGCTCCAGGCGTATTAAGCCCGAGGAGCTTTTTGCCCTGCTCATCGATCTCAAGGTTCCGCCGGTTATCATTTTTATCCTGTTCAGGACGCTCTGGCTCGTGCCGCGCTTCATCGAGCGCACCGATGAAGTGATCATCGCGCAGAAACTCCGCGGCATGCGTATCGATACGTTCCCCCGCCGTGTCCGTGCCCTGCTTCCCTCGCTGAGCACAATCATATCTTCGATGTTTGAGGAACTGTCTGAAAACTCTCTGACACTTTCCACCAGGGGATTTCTCCAGCCGGGGGGGAAGAGTCATCTCACCACGCTTACGTTTGGATGGCGCGATGGCGTTCTTTTTTGTACGGCGACCTTTTTCCTGATAGTCGTATGGTAGGAGAACAGAGGATTATGGAGCCGGAGACCTCTCGAACGACCTTTGGGAGTGGTAACAGCGTATGATCCTGAAAACAGATAACATGAGCCTCTCCCTTTCCCGGGGGAAAACGACGGTCTTCCGGGATTTCAGCCTGGAACTCGACGCGGGTGAGCTCGTTAATGTAACCGGAAGAGCGGGTTCGGGGAAGACACTCCTCGGCCTCACCCTGTGCGGATTCCTTCCCCTCTGGGCGGGGAGCTGGAACCTCACGGGCACCGTTGAGCTTTTCGGCCAACGACTCCAACAGGGCAAGTACCTGCCGGAAATCGGCATCGTGCTCGAAAATCCGTATTCACAGGTTTCCGGGATGAAGAGGACGGTACGGGAGGAACTCGCCTTTCCACTCGAATGCCGTGGTGAGGAACCTTCGGCCATGCTCGGGAAGATCGGCCGTTATGCCGGTTCCTTCGGAATTTCTTCTCTCCTCGCCCGGGCGGTGCTAAGCCTTTCCGGCGGAGAACTACAGCGTGTCATTATCGCCTCGGCCATCATATCAGAGCCCCGGTTTCTCTTTCTCGACCGCCTGCTGACTGAAATCGATACCGGTTCACGGCAGCGCATCATGGAATTGATCGCTTCTCATGCCCGGGAGTTCGAAGGGGGTGTCCTCGTTGCGGAAGATCCCTGGCTGCTCCCAAAACAGTTTGTTCCTCGTACCATCACCCTCACTCACGAGGATAACTGCGACGCCGATCCCGGAACTGCTGTCCGGGATCTGTCCGAAATAATCCTGCCGGAAGCCGGCCGGGAAGTGCTCCGGGTCGAGGCGGTATCATTCGGATTTGGTACGGGGAAACGGGTACTCGACAACGTTTCTTTCGCGCTTAAAAGGGGTGAAATCGCGTTTGTCGACGGGCCGAACGGAGCGGGGAAAACCACGCTGGCGAAAATCATTGCGGGGATACTGAAACCTTCATCGGGGGAGGTTATTGTCGTGGGTGAGCCGACGGTGCATCTGGCAGAGTGGGAGAGAATGTCGCTCGTGGGACTGGCGCTCCAGAATCCAGGGTTGCACCTCAGCCGAAGAACGGTCCATGAGGAACTTGCATCGGCACGAGAACATGGTGCCGCACCCGGGGAACTCACCGAGATACTCGGACTCGATGAACGTCTCGACCGGCATCCTCTCGAGCTTAGTCAGGCCGAGAAGAAACGCCTCGGGTTTGCGCTTGCCTGCGGTGTTCAACGGAAAATCGTCATCCTCGACGAGCCGTCCCAATACCAGGATGGCGAGGGTTTTGGCAGGATATGTACTGCGCTGGAGAAAATTGCCGGAGCGGGTCAGGGTATCCTGATCATAACCCACGATCCCCGTTTCTACGCTGTTTTTCCTCGTGCGGCGATTATTCGCCTTTCTCCAGAAGGTAGCGGTTGAAGTAGTCGAGATCGCTGAGCGTTATCTTGATACCGGTTAAAAGGCCATAGCGGTTTTCACGCCGGTCTTCCTCCGGAGAACAGCCCATAGCCGACAAAATCTTGTCGTCGAGATCTTTTACGGGAAAGTGCGCGGTTACTTCGATAAGGTCCTTCAATTCGTCGGAGAATATTGGCAGGACGACCGGTTCACGCAGCGTGCCGCCGACCGAATGGATAATCTCCTTGAGGTCGGAAACGAACGGGCCGATGCTGTACTTGAGCCATTCTGTCGGGCCGATAAATGTGCGGCAGGTGATTTTTTTGCCCGTACGCTCGGTGACCACGCACCCGAGCCTGATGCGGTAAATGAGTATCCTGATAAACAGGCGGGAGAGAATATCCACGGGGGAGCGTCCGTACCCCTGTGAGGGCGGCTCGAAGTAGAGGCGTGTCTTGCGCAGCACGTTCATGAGAAACCAGGTCAACGCTTCCGGGTAGGTTCCGACGATTTCCTCGAAATCCTCCACGGGGAGAAGGATGATCTCAGCATTTGTTTCGGGGCGGATGTTCTTGCTCTTGATGTAGAAGGGGTGCACCGCGACCTTGGCGTTTTCGGGAACGACGCTGTCACGGATGATCTGTCGCGGATACGCCATCGCCCAGTTCAGGGCGGGGCCGCTCGCCCACGCGCCATACGTCATGTTAAAACGCGGTGGGAGGCGGTATTCTTCCGATTCGCTGTTCCTGAGTATGGACAGGGGAACCTCATACTCGCCGAATATATCGCCCGGCTTGAGCATAAGTTCCTCGACGAGGTACTCACCGCTCGTCCTGGTGTAGCAGACGCTGCCGATTGCCACCGAGCCGTCCCTGACCACATAAATATCACCGGGTTTCCAGTCGGCGCGACGCTCGATATCGGTGATGGGAGGAATGATGTAGGTTACCCTGTTGTGGCTGAAGAGCTCGGGTCCTGAGTAGTGTTTGATCTCGGAACGGTATGATGCCTCCAGGAGTTCCATGAAACGGTCCCTGAGTTCATCCCACGAGCGGTTACCGGTTATTTCTGTGGGAATACCCGGAATCAAGTCCCGCGCATGTTTTTTACCCGTACTCTTCGGTTTCTTTGGCTTTTTCTTAACAATAAAGGCTACCGATGATGGTTCCTGTCCCATTCGGGGCCAGTACACGTTGCTTTCGAAGGGAGTGAACGGCGAAAAACCCTGCTTTACGAGGTGTGGGAGATCGTGTTCTTTCTCCGGGAGCTCGATGATTTTTTCTATGGTCAAACCGGCATGCTCGATGAGAGAACGGTATTCCTCGATGCTCCTCTGGAAATGGGGCAGGTAAAAGGTTTCCGTTGGTTCGTCAACGATCGGATAATATCCCGCCCACTGCCAGAACGAGTTATGGGAGGTGACGTCGGGTGAAACATCCTCGGCGACCCTTATTTTTCCCGTTTTTTTCAACCACTTTGCGAAATCGGGATGAACCGTGATGATCAATCCCAGCGTGTCGGTTTCGAAGAGGGGCGCGAGGTTATCGAGAAACGACCGGATGTCGGGAATTTCCTGGATAACGAAAACCGAGAGGATACAGTCCCAGCGGGAAGATTCCTGCGATGCGATTATTTGCGGGAGATCGGGATCGGTGAGATTTCCCTCGATGAAGCGGACGTTTTTCTCCTGGTGGGATTTCCTCGCTTCCTCGAGGAGTTCGGGTGAGACATCGATCCCGAGATAAAAACCGTCGTTTCCCATGAATTCCCAGCTCTTGTAATTATCGAGCATGACACCATCGCCGCAGCCGAGGTCGAGTATACGCAGGTGTTTCCCCTTGAACCGTTCCTCGAGAATCTTCACGATTGCGGGATGGATTACGTTCCACCGGTAGCTTTTGTCCTGTCCGGATCGTCCCGACCAGCGGGTATAGGATTCGTGCCAGACTTTGTCTGCCCAGGTTTCCGCTTTCGACAATACGGTTCCCTTCTTCTTCATACCGTTTCCTTTAAACGATTGGTCTTGTTGATTCTACACCTCGTGCCAATATACGACATGTTCCGGCGGTTTCGCTATAATAAAGTAACTCTCCCCGTTCTACACATCATGTAATACTGCGGCCATCTTATCAGCATTGCTGATTACGATATACCGGTAGCCATTCCTATAAAACAAAGGGCGGGTATCGTCACCCGCCCTTTGAGCCCGTTCAGTATCCCGCCTTCAGGTCGGGGTGAGGGGTGACATCACGGCGCAGTGCCCAGTGCGCGGCGCGCCAGAGAATGTCCTTGTATTCCGAGGTGTGGTACGGCCAGTGGGTGTGTCCGGGAAGGAGTCCCACGATGCGGCCGTTACCGTTTTCGAGACACCAGCCGCCGACAGCTGTCCGCTTGTCGTGCATCGCCTGCGTCTGGAAAAGCGAGGTTGTGTACTGCGACTTGATCACCGCCGCAAACTGCTCATCCAGGTTGATCCAGAACTTCCCGAGACCCTTGGTGATCGGGTGATCCTGATTCAGACCGTATACCCAGATCGGCTGGATCTCACGGTGCATAATCGGCTCGATTCCCATGAGTTCCGTAATGTCCTTAATCCCGCAGAACAGGGTGCAGTGGAGAGGCATAAAGCCCATGCCGCGCTTCTGCACGTTTTCGATGATCGCCGCCACATTCTCATCGGTCCAGAGCGGCGCTCCCGCTTCCATCGTGTCGACCAGGCCCTTCTCGCTGTA
>CAYWBT010000219.1:0-5183 GCA_964456585.1 uncultured bacterium | reverse complement strand
GATACCGATAGAACGGGTTGCCGGCACCTCCAGTTCGGTCATCATGTTTATCGGTTTGGCAGGCTCCCTCAGCTACATGCTTCAACATAATCCCTCGATTGAACTACCGGGATGGTCGATGGGTTATGTGTGGTGGTCGGCGGCAATTCCCCTCATGGTTGGCGGCGTTCCGATGGCGCAGGTCGGGGCATGGCTGAACGCAAAAACGCACGACAGGCTCCTGAAGCGAATCTTTGCACTGGCACTCTTCATCATAGCGATTAAAATGGTTGTCTAACAACAGGATAGTCCATGGCGGAGAAAAAAGAGAGCGGACTACAGCTTTTCGTCGATTTCGACGGTACGGTAACTCAGCGTGACATCGGCGACACCATTTTCACCACGTTTATCCCTGCCGATATCCTCGACGGAGGCTGGCATGACAGGATCATCGCGGACTGGAAATCGGGCATCCTATCCTCAGAGCAGTGCCTAATCGAGGAGTGCGGCAAGCTTGTCACAACCGAAGAAGAGCTGAAAACCGAGCTGGCACGGCACGAATTGACCGCCGGTTTTGTTGAACTGGCGAACTACTGCGGTGAATGTGATATCCCCCTCACCATACTCTCGGACGGCATGGATTTTTACATCGATTTTATCCTGGCGAATCACGGCCTGTCGAACATCCCGTTCCGGTCGAACCACATGCACTTCGAAAACGGGAACATCATCCTTGAATTCCCCTATAAGGACAAGGGGTGCGGCCGATGCGGGAACTGCAAGCGCTGGCACATCGACTCGATGCGTACCGATGGTCACCATGTTATCTATGCCGGTGACGGGTACTCGGACCGATTCGCCATCAGGGATGCGGACGTGGTATTCGCGAAAGACGATCTTGCCGCGTACTGCGGGGAGAACGGGCATGACTTCCTTCCCTTTGACAATTTCTTTACCATAATACACTACTTGGAGCGGATATATGGAAATGTTTGAGATACTTTTTCAGCCCGATGGACTCAGAATAACCGTCGAGAAGGGTACGCTCGTTTCAGACGCCATGAAGGAGGCGGGCATGGAGATTCAGCTTCCCTGCGGCGGAACAGGGAAGTGCGGAAAGTGCACGGTTGAAATTCATCCGGATGCTCCCGCTCCGACGGCGTCCGACCTCCAGCACCTCACGCAGGAAGAGCTGGACGGCGGCATGAGGCTCGCCTGTCAGACCAGGATCGACCGCCCGATGAGTATACTGATAAGCCCGGGCATCCGGGTGATGGACGGTAAAATCCTCGTTGACGGCATCATTCAGTCATTCGAAATGAAGCCGAATATTGTCAAAAAATATATCGAACTGCCGGTGCCCTCGCTGGATGATCAGGTCGCCGATCTGTTCAGGGTAAAACGTGCGCTCGAATTCCCGGGCGATTCCTGTCCGAAGATCGGTCTCACCATACTAAAGAATCTGCCAACACTCATCCGGAACAACGACTACAAGATAACCGTAACCTTCTGCGGACAGCGCATTTGCGCACTTGAGCCAGGCGACACCACCGACCGTCTCTATGGCATGGCATTCGACATCGGTACCACCACGGTGGTCGGCACGATCATCGATCTCAATACGGGACGGGAACTCACCCATGCATCACGGCTCAATGCACAGGTTGTGTACGGGGAGGATACCATCTCCCGCATCAAGTATATCATGGAAAATGAAAACGGTCGTACCGACATGTATAATAAGATTCATCAGGTGGTGAACGATATCATCGGAGAGGCGTGCTCCCACGCCGGTATCGAACCTGTTGATATTTATGAGGTTGTGTTCGTTGGCAATACGACCATGTCCCACCTGTTCTTCGGCCTCGATCCGACCTGGCTTTCCCAGATACCCTTCACGCCGGTTACCAATGCACCGATCACCTTGCAGGCAGAAGAAGCGGGGGTGCATATCAATCCGCACGGCATTGTTTATTTTCTCCCAAACATTGCCGGTTTCATCGGCGCCGACACGGTGGCAGTCATGCTCGCCTGTGATTATCTTGAGCCGGGGCCGACGCAACTCGCGGTTGATGTGGGCACAAACGGCGAACTGGCGCTCCGCCACGATGGCGCCCTGACCGTGTGCTCAACCGCTGCGGGTCCGGCACTCGAAGGTGCAGCTCTCACCTGCGGAATGCGTGCGGCGAATGGAGCGGTCGAGCACTTCCGGATCACGAACGATGCACTCGAAATCGATGTCATCGGCGATACATCACCCATCGGAATCTGTGGCTCAGGTATTATCGACATTGTCGCCGAACTGCTCGAGAGCGGGATCATCGACCAGTACGGGGCGATCAAATCTCCCGCAGAACTCGGTGACACGGTACCCGGCTATCTCATCGACCACATTATCACCCTGGACGGTGAGCCGGCATTTCTCCTCTACGATCCTCGATCGGGCGAGGCACATTCACGGCAGGTCGTCCTCTCACAGAAAGACATCCGCCAGATACAGCTTGCGAAGGGCGCCATCCGGACGGGAATCAACCTCCTGCTCAGCCGATCCGGCCTGACACCGGACGATCTCGACGAGATACTGCTTGCCGGAGCTTTCGGCAATTATATCAAAAAGGGAAGCGCCCAACGGATCGGGCTACTCCCGGATGTGCCGCCGGAACGTATCAGATTCATTGGGAACGCCGCTTCAACCGGGGCAAAGATGGCGCTTCTGTCGACCCGTCTCCGCGGTGAAGCCGACCGTATCAGGACGGTTGCAGAACACATCGAGCTTGCGGCGCTGGATGATTTCAACAACGAGTTCATGAACTCAATGCTATTCCCGTAAGGAGAATCATGAGGCTCTACGATGATTTTAAGGCAGTCTTCGACCGTGATCCTGCGGCACGCGGATTCTGGGGTGTATTCCAGGTGCTGCTTACCTATCCCGGATTCCATGCCATCATGCTGCATCGGATTGCCCACCTGTTTTACCACCTTCATATCCCACTCGTTCCGCATGTTCTCATGGCGCTGGGGCGGGTACTGACCGGAGTGGAAATACATCCGGCCGCCCGGATCGACGGCGGATTTTTTATCGACCACGGATTCGGTGTGGTAATCGGCGAGACTTCGGACATCGGAAAAAACGTGACACTCTATCAGGGAGTGACACTTGGCGGGACCGGGAAGGAAACGGGGAAACGTCACCCGACGCTCGGTGATAACGTCGTGATCGGCGCCGGCGCTAAGGTTCTCGGCTCCATCATCATCGGCAACAACGTATATGTGGGTGCAAACGCGGTTGTACTCCAGGACACACCCGACGACTGTACGGTCGTTGGCGTGCCGGGACGCTGCGTCAAGATGGACGGCAAGCGGATAATCGGTTCATCGCTCCGTCACGACCTGTTACCCGACCCGATTCTGACTCGTCTCGAGGAACTGCAGGAAGAGATCAAAAAAGCGGAAGAAGAGATCATGCACCAGAAACCACCAGAAACCGAAAACAATCGAAACGGCGGGGAGAGCGCAACCATTCAGTAACACCCAGGGGGATCGCCGGACACATGTTCTCAACCGTGGACGGTTTCCTGATAACAATCCGCCGGCACGGGAGACGATTACCCATCCCCTGCCACTCCTCGTCCAGATGCTCCCTGCTCACTCTTTCGGCATGAACGGGAACATTTCCCGCTTTTGATAGAATGGAGAACCTGAATGCTACAGAAAAAGATAACCGCTGAGATGGCGCTTGAATACCACCTCGGGGGCAAGATCGGCCTCGATCTCTTGAAAAAGCTCACCGATGACATCGACCTTTCACTCGCCTATACTCCCGGCGTTGCGGAAGCCTGCCACGCCATCGAGCACGATCCCGAAGCTGTCTACACTTACACGGCAAAGCACAACCTCGTTGCGGTGGTGACCGATGGCACCGCGGTGCTCGGCCTCGGGGACATCGGCCCGCTCGCGTCCATACCGGTCATGGAAGGCAAGGCGGTGCTCTTCAAGGCCTTCGCCGATGTCAACGCCTGGCCCCTGCCACTCACCGGCGTCCGGAGCGACGGCGACACCGGCAGGAGCAATCCCGATGCCTTCGTGGAAACAGTCGAGCGGCTTGCACCCATGTACGGCGGCATCAACATCGAAGACGTGCGGGCACCGGAGTGTTTCGAGATAGAGGACCGGCTCCGGGAGAGTCTCGACATACCTGTTTTCCATGACGACCAGCACGGCACGGCTGTCATTTCACTTGCCGGCCTCACCAACTATCTCATGCACACCGGGAAGGACATCGGGAACGTAAAAATCGTGATCAACGGTGGCGGTGCGGCAGGTATCCGCATCGGTGAACTCTTCCGGTATGCCGGGGCGACCAATATTTTCATGTGCGATTCCCGCGGGGTCATCCACGACGAGCGCACTGACCTGACCGAGAAAAAGCGTCAGTTCTCCCGCCCGACACCGTCCCGTACGCTCGAGGATGTCATGAAAGACGCAGACGTTTTCATCGGCGTTTCGCTCCCCCGCCTCGTCAACGAGGACATGGTCAGGAGCATGGCTCCCGAGCCGGCAATCTTCGCAATGGCGAATCCCGAGCCGGAAATCCGCCCCGAGGTCGTGAAATCGGTCCGCGACGATGTCTACATCGCCACCGGGCGCTCAGACTATCCCAACCAGATCAACAACGTGCTCGGATTCCCCTTCATCTTCCGAGGCGCCCTCGATGTGCGGGCAACAGACATCACCATGAACATGAAGATCGCCTGCTCAGAGGCGCTCGCTGAGCTTGCCCGCGAGACGGTTCCCGACTACATCTCCAAGGCCTACGGCGGCACACACCTCGAGTTCGGACGGGAGTACCTCATACCGAAGCCCTTCGACCGCCGGGTGTTCGTGCATGCCTCATCCCGTGTTGCTGAGGCGGCCATGAAGGACGGTGTTGCACGAAGAACGGTTACGATTGAAGAGTACCGGAATGAACTGGAGAAGAAGTGGGGCTGATAGGATTATCACAATAGATCTAATCCTTCAATATCTATTTTAAGATGTTTTAGTAAATATATATATGGTTTCTTATATTCTTCATCGTCTCTATACTGCCGTTGAATATAAATGTAGGGGAGAATAATCGGCGCGGTTTTTCCAAGAGCGGATCGATAAATTTCTGCTATTTCTTCAGAATTAGGTTCTCTGCCAAGTTTCTGGAGCAGGCGTCT
>CAYWBT010000218.1:0-5341 GCA_964456585.1 uncultured bacterium | reverse complement strand
CCACCCTTTAACGTCTCCGGGCAGGGGGGCCGTCACCCGTACTCTTACGACAACGACGATTTTATACAAACCCGCGCCCTGTACCATGACGTTATGACCGATGAAGATCGCGATCACCTCATCGGCAATATCGTAAGCCATCTTGGTGGGGCGCAAAAACGTATCCAGTTACGCCAGACCGCCTTATTCTACAAGGCTGATGCGGACTATGGAAAGCGCGTGGCGTAAGGACTCGGCCTAAAAGTCGCTGACGTCAAGGAGCTCGCGGCGATGTCCCCGGAAGACCAGGCACAGGCGACAAAAAAGTAAGCGTGAGCACCACCAAGAAACGGAAGAAGCGCGGCGTCCTGCCACCGCCGCGCTTCGTATAAAGCGGAAACAGTAAACCGGGAGGCGAACGTCTTACCTTCTTCTGCATGAAAAGCGCCATGCTTCGTTCATGACCGAAACGCCATATCGACATCCATACAACTGCAGCCATGTATCTTCGCGGGATTGTTCAGCCGCGCAAATGTAAAATATACTTGACATTTTGTCTCCTTTGCATTACATTATGTAATAAATACAGTACTATTTCAAACCACCGATACAGGAGGCTCCATGTCATGAGAACAGAAACTCGCCCGGTTCTACCTCGCCTGTTTCGCCTATCTGCTCATCGCTCTTGCTACACTCGTCCGGATTCTCGGCCAGAGGGGAGTCACCATCGCCGTTTTGTCTGCTGCTGTGATCTGGATGATCGGTTTTGCGATTATAATGATCACGGGTAATCTGGCCGCGCGTCGGAGCGTCATCGAGGATGAACGTGATCGGATGATTTCTTTCAAGGCGACCTTCGCCGGGAGCATGACCGGTTACCTGGCTTTGTTGATCGGTATCACCATAATCCACAGCCGTTACGCGATGAACGGTGTATTCACTTTGCCGATCGACACTCTTTATATCCTCTTCGCCCTTGTCCTTTTGACATTCGGGACCGTGCGCGAACTGGCAGTGCTCGTCTACTATCGTTTTTAATGTGTATACGTACGAAATGAAAGGCGGAGGACTGGAATCATGAATCGCTATGAAAAAATCGCGTGGTTTAATCTGGTGGTATGTGCCGTTTCCATTGTATTGTATTGCATACTGTTCCTGCTGCTGAGAATGAAATTCGACGTTTTTATGAGTGCAAAGGTAGCGACAGCGGCGTTTGCCGTCGTTGCGATCACTGCATTCGGCCCGCTCGTCTTTCATAGAACCGGCGCAATCATCGATGAACGAGGCGCCGTAATCTGGTACAAACGAAAGTATGCGTATCTGTTATTTCTCGGCGTTTACCTAAGCATTTTCATTGGCATATGGGTCGGGGTGAAATTTGTAGGGAACGGTTCACTGTCTCATCAAGTTACGGTTTTAATCGTATTTGCCTATGTCACCATAGTCGGATTGATTGCCGTCACGTCTTACCTGTACTGGAAAAAACAGAAAGAATCCAGGTTGAAAACCGATGATCAAAACGCGGCGGATGTGTTCCTCTTCGGGCCGGACATGGATGAGCGCGACCTGCAGATCCAGCGTTCGGCGAGGTGGTGTGGATTCGGCGTTTTCTGGTTGGTGTATGTATTCGGCCTCATGGGAACATGGGCATGGTTTCAGCACCGGGGTATCCGTACGATTTCTCTTGATATCGGTGTTGTACCGCTTTTTGTATTCGGCCCTGTCCTACTGATTTTGGTCGTCGATTCGATCACAAGCGTGATCCTGTACCGCCGGGGGAGGTAACATGAAAAAGCCAGTTCTCACGAACACAATACGGCGGTTCCGGTTCGATAACGATGAGATGACCCAGGAAGAGCTTGCCCGTCGCGTCGGCGTTACCCGTCAGACCATCATCGCCCTCGAAGCGGGGAAGTATGTGCCGTCTCTCGCACTCGCCTTCCGGATTGCACGGGCTTTCGGTGTGAACGTAGAAGAGGTATTTCACTATAATGATACCGGGATGCCCTGAGTGTAGCGCGGGATTTCATGCGTGTTTTAATGAGAAGCACAACCGCCATCCGGCCTGAACCGCAAGCACGAAAGCCCGCACTACCCCGGCAAAAAGAGTAATAACGCTCGAGCATTTCACCCTTCACCGATCATTTTGCTACCGCCGCCCTTTCGAGATCACCGGGGGGAATCTCATCCTGCGCAGGAAAAAATTGTCTTTTATACTTCTTTCTGTATATTATAAACAAGTATATTCGCAAACATACTGGTCGCACCATACACAATGGTGAGATCATTTCTCATAGTCTATGAAAGCAAACTCTGATGTAGGTCATGCTGGATGCCAGCACTCAAAGGTATCATTCTACGTGTCATTCGGGAGGTCAACAATGCTGAAGCTCATCAAAAAAATGTCGCGGAAGAGAGGTCTTCCCCCGGGAACGCTTATTCATGTCGGGAAGGAAAGTACAGAAGCGGTTAACATCACCGTCATTGATTACGATGAAACCCGGCTTGAAGAACGTGAGCACGTCCCTGCTGAAGACTGTGCATCCTACTTGGAGATGCCCGGACCGAGCTGGATTAATGTGGACGGTGTTCATGATGCCGGGATCATTGGAAAAATCGGCACCGACTTTGCCATTCACCCCCTCGTTCTGGAAGACATTCTCAACACCGGGCAGCGACCAAAATCCGAAACTTTTGATGAGTACATCTTTATCGTCCTGAAGATGCTCTCGTACAGCGAGGAGAGCGAAGAAATCACAGGTGAACAGGTCAGCCTGCTGCTCGGAGAAAACTATGTGATTTCATTCCAGGAAAAAGAGGGCGATGTATTCAACCCGGTGAGAGACCGCATCAGAGGGTCAAAAGGACGCATCAGGAAAATGAAGGCCGATTACCTCGCCTATGCACTGCTCGACGCGGTGGTTGACAACTACTTTGTCATCCTGGAAAAAATCGGGGAGAAAATCGAGTTTATGGAAGAGGAGTTGGTGAGCAATCCAACACCGCAAACCCTCCAGTCGATTCATAACCTCAAGCGGGAATCATTGTACCTGCGCAAGTCAATCTGGCCGCTCAGGGAAGTGATCAACAATCTGGTACGGGGAGAATCATCCCTGATCCACGAATCAACCCAGATTTATCTGAGGGACGTTTACGATCACACCATCCAGGTGATTGACACGGTGGAGACACTCAGGGACATGATATCCGGCATGCTCGATATCTACCTGTCAAGTGTCAGCAATCGAATGAACGAGATCATGAAGGTCTTGACCATGTTCGCGGCTGTTTTCATTCCGCTGACTTTTATGGCTGGAGTCTATGGCATGAACTTCGAATTCATGCCGGAGTTGAAGTGGTCGTGGAGCTATCCCGTTCTTCTCTGCGCCATGGCGGCAGTCGGGATTTCTTTTGTGTACTATTTCAAAAAGAAACAGTGGTTGTGAGAGGAACGGAAGGTGGGATGACGTTGAACACACTGATGCGTACCGTTTATCGAATGGATGCGTGAGAAACACACGTGCCCGCTTATTTTTACGCATTGACACCAAGCACGAGAACGCCGACAATTAGCGAAGGAGGTACACATGCTCGAAGAACAGCCCGCCGGTAGAAAAGACCACCATAACCGTGAGCATTTGACCGGTGAACATGCGCTTGGTGATCTGGGGCAAATCGCGCTGCTTGTCATATTTATTATCGCGTGGGCACTCGACTCTTTCGTGCTCCACTACTCGACATTCTGTGCACGATACATTTCGCTGTATGTCAGAATACCGGTTGCATTACTCATCCTCTTTTACGGGGGATACTGTACCAAAAAGGGTCATGATATCGTTTTCGGTGAAGCCGGAGAGGTACCGCATGTTTTCAGGACAGGAGTGTTTGGGATCGTCCGTCACCCGTTATACCTCGGTACGCTGCTCTTCTATCTCTCCCTGATAACACTCACCCTCTCACTCATCGCCAAGACTCTCTGGATTGTCATTATTGTCTTCTACTATTATATTGCCCGCCATGAGGAAAAATTGCTGGTGCATCGATTCGGGTCGGCGTATGAAGATTACCTGCGGGAGGTTCCCATGTTCATTCCGCGTATAACAAAACGGCGCGGATAAATTCCAAATGTATTATTTTCTATAGTAATGCACAGCTTAAATCAAAAAAAATTATCCCGACTTTACCTCCAACAAAGGGAGGATCATGATGCATCGCCTCTGGAGACGGATTCGCCTGCCCCTAACCATCGGAATTCTGCTTGTTTGCACTCTTGCCATGGCACGTTTGTTTTCCGGCCCAGAAGACACCTGGATAAAAAATGAGCGCGGTGAATGGGTGGCGCATGGACATCCTTCCGGCCCTCCTCCCGCACACGATTACCAGGAGCCGTTTATCCATGTCCTTATTCCGCTCTCGTTTTTGGTGGCCTTCGCCGCTCCACTCTTCTTCCTCAGAACCCATAGGCTGCATGATCGGCTGACCTACGAGACCACATCACGCGATGTAAAATTATACGGGTACCTCAGTACCTCGTTGTTCCTGTTTGGCATCCTCACCGGCGTGGGCTTGATACTGGAAATCAGTCTGGCGAACAATGAACCTGTGCTGCGCATGCAGGAATTTTTCGCCATCGGTTCTGTCGCTGGTTTCGCCGTACTCTGTCTGCTCTTTGGCATGCTGTTTTATGTGCTGAAGCGTACCAGTATTGACCTGTACCAGCTCAAGAAAAGCCAGCGGGAAATACTGGAGATGCTTGAAAACCATTCTCAAAGTCATTCAGAATGATGAGTAAGAACATACCGTACTTGCTGGTCGCATGCTTGATGCGCGTTCAGGCCATCATTTCAAGCACTGCGGAATCCTCCGCTCCCTGGTGATAGGCCGAAAAGATTCGTTCTGTCCTTTTCCTTTGGAAGCAGCGTGTTCATCCTATCCACTCGGAAAACATGCAAAACGTTTTCACTCGGCGCTAAAAGGTCAGTAAAATCTTCAGCGATTTTTCGCCCTTCTTCATGGTTTCGAATGCTTCCGGTGCCTGCTCGATGGGGAATTCGTGCGATACCATCCGGTCAACATCGATCAATCCCTGCTCGACCAGTTCGATGGCACGGACAAAGTCGATCTTCTCATATACCCGCGTTCCCACTATGGTAAGTTCTTTGAAGGTCACCATCCGCAGATCCACCGGCGGCGGCTCCTTGGGCATGCCGACCACGAGTATTTCGCCGAGCACCCGTGTCGCTTCCGTGGTAAGGCGCTGCGCACCGGCGCTCCCCGAGCATTCCATGGTGACATCGGCGCCGACGCCACCTGTCAGCTCCCGAACACGGGCGACCGCATCTTCTTCCTTCAAGTTCACCGG
>CAYWBT010000217.1:0-5398 GCA_964456585.1 uncultured bacterium | reverse complement strand
GTTCTCCGCAACCGTTCGGGATCACCCTCGTACCATGAACCGGCACACATCGCCGGACGGATATACTCTTTCTCTGTTGCCATCTGCGTATCCTCCTCCCTGCCCTCGGCATGACCGCTACATGCCATGATTACGCACAAAATCATACCGGACACTACGTATATGCTCTTCCTCGCCATGATGCATCCGCCTTTCTATGACCAGACACCGGGTATGACCGTACCGCACTTCTCGCAGGCACCATCTTTTATGTTGACCGTTCTCACCATGAAGCCGATCCGATCAATCAGGGTGACACCACACTTCGGGCAGTATGTTGAGTTGCCGGCGTTCCCCGGGACATTTCCAATATATACAAAGTTGACTCCCTTATCCATCACAATGCTTCTCGCCCGTTCCAAGGTGGAAACCGGCGTGACCGGAAGATTTGTCAACCGATAGGTCGGATGGAACCGGGTGAAATGAATCGGAACATCAGGGCCGACTTCTCCCATGATCCATTCCCCGATTGCGGCAAAATCGTCGTCGCTGTCATTGAGGGTGGGAATGGTCAGGTGGACGAGTTCTGTCCAGATGCCGAGCCGTTTCAGCCGTTTGATCGTGTCCAGGACGCGGTCGCGCTCACCGCCGGTGACATCCCGGTAAAACGTTTTTGAAAATGCCTTGAAATCGACTTTGTACGCTGCTATTGCTTCGGAGAGCTTTTCAAGAGGTTCCGCGTTGATGTATCCGTTCGAGACCACGACACTGCGCACGCCGCGTTTCCTCCCCTCGACCGCACAATCATACACATACTCGGTAAAGACAGTGGGCTCGTTATAGGTATACGCTATCGACTGTGCCCCATTCCGAGCGGCTTCACTGGCGACCTGATCAGGTGTCATATTCCTTGCGCGGCGCTCTTCGGGTTTTGATTGGGATAACTGCCAGTTCTGACAGAATTTACACCAAAAGTTACATCCGGTTGTGGCGATAGAATACGCCTGGGATCCGGGAAGGAAGTGGTAGAACGGTTTCTTCTCAATGGGATCAATATTGAAGGCCGCCACCTTCCCATAGACGAGAGAATATAGTGTACCATCACGGTTTTCACGGGTATTACAGAATCCGCGATCTCCCGGTTCGATGACACATTCCCGCGGGCAGACACGGCAGTTTACGAGATTATTTTCGAGCTTATCATAGTAGCGTGCTTCCATCGGACCGGAAAGACGCCCCGGGGAGGCAGAGACACTCCCATGATCGGAGGTTCCGCACCCCGCGCACCAGGAAGCGGTGGAAGTGATACCGAGGGCCATGAATTCACGGCGGTGAAGTGTCCGATTATCCTCTTTCATGTGACAATTCCTCTTCGAGTAACGCATGCGTTCCCAACCTGTCACCATGCTGTAATGTTACGGTGAAAACGGGAAATTGTCAAGTGGTACAGTTCCGGGAGCGGCATGAAATATGAAGCATCACCCAAGCAGCAATAAGAGGCCTCTGTTTATCACCTCAGAAATCGGCAGGCACACCCAAATCCCGCTTCTTCTCGATATTTTGTGCTATGAGCGGAATGGCGTAAATGATACCGACGGTCATCCAGAAGGTATTATTGAACAGGTCGGAAGCAAAGGTGAAATTCACCACGAAACCACAGTAGAGCGCGGTCATCCCAATCTGAATTTTCCTTAAAAAATCATCCTGGATTTTCGGGATGCTTCGAAGACCTTCAAACAGAACGGTAATCACCGCCCAGGCGGCGAGAACAAAACCGATGAGGCCTTCCTCTGAGAGTATCTTGCTCTGAACCGTATGGGGATCATCTACAATCGCGAGAGCCCGCGGCATTGCAGGATCGATGTAGTCATACGCATAATAGGGAAATCCTCCGGCGCCGACCCCGAAAAGGGGATGATCCTGCCACATCCAGAAGCCGGTCCGTATGAGTGAAATTCGTGACGATGAGGAGTCCTCGCTCGCCGGATTGAAAATTGTCAGCAACCGACCGGTAGCCCCCATAACCAACTCGGGGTACTTAATCAAAAGAATGAAGACGATAACCATGAACAATCCGCCCATAAGCGCAAAATACGACCACTTCCGGTGGAGGGCAATCAGAATAAAAATAGCGCTGAAAGTTGAAAGCCACCCGCCACGCGAGAACGATGCTATCATGCCGATGCTGATGACTCCGATGACCGCCAGCAGGACAATCTTCATTACCGTCCCGATTTTATCAAGGAAGATCACCGCAAACGCCGTCGTGATACCAATCATGAGAAAACAGGCAAGATCGTTCGGATTATGGAAGGTACCGGTGGAACGGTAGAGGTGCAGCCCCAGATCGGTCGCCATGCGGTTAATCTGAGAGGCGAAAAACGCCCCTTCGGTGACAATTTCGTACATGGTGAAGAGAGAAACCCCGAGCGGTATGACAATCAGACACCCCACAACGAATTCCAACTTCCCTTTATTGTCAATACTGATCATGATGACAAATGCGAGCGTGAGTAGCACCGCGAGCCTGAAGAGCTCCAAAAAACCAACCATGAAATGGGGCGTGTAGATGAGCGAGATGGCGATCATGACCAGGAATGCTATCATGGGTGCCCAGAGTGAGCATGTCGGGAAGGATGTTTTGCGACGAAGAAAACTATTGAGCACAACAGCGACGAAGGTTATCAGCATGATAATATGGAAGTAGGTCAGGTTGAAGAGCTGATCCTCCATCTTGTCGATCTGGGCAAAAAAATCAAATCCGGTCGCGATCAACATGAACGGGATACCTATTACCGGTTCAATGGGTATGAGCAGAAGGAGCAGCGGAGTCATTGCAATCGCCAGGAAATAGGCAATCGTGTACCGGTCCCCCCAGAGCATGAAATACATGATGATCGCCTCAACCAGTACCAGGAGCACGAACATCTTCCGCGGGCTGATTGCATCGTTTCTTAATCCAAGAACCTGTACGTTCATTTCATGCAACTCTCTGAATAGTTCACGGTAACACCGTGCCGGCAGGTGAGCATTCTATATGATTCTCCAACCACATCACCGTAGCACTTGGTACGATTTTCAAGGTTCCTCACCATCCGGGTATGTGTCGAATAGTTTTCCCCATGGGCTCGTTTTGAGCCATTTGTCGACCGTTTTTTTTCCCTTCATCGGATACCAGAAACGGTCATGGTAGTATTCGCTCGCAAATATAAATATGTTTACTAATGGTGTTCGGAATAACAGTTTCTGAAAAATACGCAGGGGCGAACGCCACAAGAGCATTCCGACACCGGTTCCGAGATTCACCCCGACACGGAAGTTCCACCGCTCATTCGCAACTTCCGGCATGCCCACAATCTCAATGTTCCTCGTGTCACCCTGGCCGAGGCCGCGCTCGGTGGCACGGGCTATATAGCGTATATTCATGGGATTAAAGCCCATCATCTTCGCCGAAACCGCATCGATCGCCACCTGGTCGGTGGAAGCGAGAATAACATCTTTCCGGTGCGGCACCAGTGTCCGGGGACCCGGACCACTGCCCACCGTAGTCCCATCCATTGTGCAGAATATGCCGGTATGGATCTCCTTCTGAATCGCGAGAAGGTCGACCAGCGTATCGTGTATCCAAGTGTGCGTATAGTGACGCCTGGTATTCAAGAGACCACCAAATGCGTTCTTCATCGCACCGGTTGTCACCGTGTACGAATGGGTCTTGACCGTTGGCAGGTGTACGATGTTCTTCCCGATAAAATAATCCGGCAGGAAAATTCCATCCGGATATATCCGATCGAGAACAAGCATTCCGGTTTTTGGCTTGTAGTTGATCCATGTCATGTCCCGGGAATTGTAGTTATATTTCACCGGGATATGGTATTTTTTCAGGACAGGATTGAATTTGTTGTATCGATCGCCGAGATCGGCAATGGTCACCACCGTTTTATTGTGGACACACACGAGATCGTCGTAGCCCATGTCCTTCAATCCGAGAATCGTTCCCTCGATTTGCCACGGCGTAGTATTTGCGCCGGGATACAGAAGATGCCAGCTTATATTGTCCTTTATGATGGTGGTTGCCGAGCTGTCCAATTCCCGATCCATACCGGCGAGTTCGCACAAGCGACGATAATCATCGAGTACGCTTTCGGGAGAGGTTCTCAGAACGGCGACTTTCGACTTATTCATACTTAAGAGCAATCCTGATTAATGGTGACAGTGCTCAGATTTACTAATATACGAAAATAGCAAAAAAGGTACAATTACTAATGAGTTCCCGAGAATAAATAGCTGTTGTAAATATTTTTTGTATTCCTTACCATTTAGTATGATACCATCGATACCCACTCTTATATACGCGGGAAAAAGGATATGCTCGAAAAGGAAAAAAGTCTTCTCGTTGTCACGGATGTTCAGGGGAAGCTCGCGCAGCTCATGTTTCAGAAAGAGATCCTGTTTAAAAATATCGGGATACTCATTGATGGATGCAAAATTCTCGGAATCCCCATTCTCTGGGTAGAACAGTATCCGCAAGGTCTCGGCCCGACAGTACCGGAAGTGGCATCACACTTGTCAGGATACGAACCACTGCCGAAAAAATGCTTCTCATCACTGAAAAATCAACGCATCAGTGAACGATTCGAAGAACTCGGCTGTAGCCAGGTCATCATGACCGGTATAGAGGCGCATGTCTGCATCTATCAAACATCCCTCGACCTTCTCGCGCACGGCATCGAAGTCCACGTGGTACAAGACGCGGTATCATCGAGAACCGAGGAGAATAAAACCATCGGGATAGGTAAAATTGCTTATGCGGGCGGTTATGTCACGAGCGTGGAGACGGTGTTGTTCGAGCTGCTCAACACTGCAGAAGGCGACGCCTTTAAAAAAATTCTCGCCCTCATCAGGTGATTATCGCCCCGGTCAAACAGGAACTTTTTGAGTTTCCGGGCGGTTTTGTTGCCTTGCAGTATGAAAAACAAAAATTTTTGCTCACTCAATAACATATCATATAAGGTAATAATTTTTCACTTTCCATCACCACACTGTCTGATAAGGGAGGACGGCATGGCACGCAAAATGTCACTCTTTCAAACTGTACTTCAGCAATTCAACAAAGCAGCTGATCTCATTGGATTGAATCCCGATGTTAGAAAAATACTGGTATCAACCACGAACGAAATCATCGTTACCTTCCCGGTACGGATGGATGATAATCGTATTGAAATGTTTACCGGATACCGGGTGCAGCATAACGGCGCGCTGGGACCGTTCAAGGGAGGGCTCCGCTATCACCCTTCCGTTGCTATCGATGAGGTTCGCGCTCTGGCTGCCTGGATGACCTGGAAGACAGCATTGCTCAACATACCGTTCGGCGGGGCAAAAGGCGGTATAAATTTCGATCCGGCACAGTATTCACCGGGTG
>CAYWBT010000216.1:0-5430 GCA_964456585.1 uncultured bacterium | reverse complement strand
CACCGGTGAAGGCGGTACAAGCGATCCTGTCACATCGACCGGGTCGACGCTGTCGATCGATACGCAGGCGCCGGTTGTGGCGTCAGATGAGCTTCATTACATACGGGAGGGAGCGACAGGTAATAATAGCGGAAGTGACTGGAATAATGCGTGGCAACAACTCCCGGGTACGTTGGTTCGCGGAGATACATATTATATTGCGGATGGGACCTACCCTCCCTATTTGTTTAATACTCTCGAGTCAGACAGTACGAAGATATGGATATTAAAAGCGACAGCAGAGGACCATGGAACAGATACAGGATGGCTGGATGAATTTGGAGACAATCAGGCTATCTTTAACGGTCCCGGCAGTATTTGGCAGATAACATCGTCACATTGGGTATTTAATGGTCAAAAAGCCGAAAACGACACAACTGGTCACGGTTTTAAATTGAAACCGATTGATCCTATTTCAAAAGGCATATTAATTCGAGGTCCTGCATCCTGGGGTTGGAATATTCCCAGCAATTTTGAATTTCGTTACATTGAAATTGAACACATAGGAATGGATACAGACACAGCAGAAGATGCCTTTTTCGTTATGCCCACACAGGAACCGGAGCCTAATGAAGGCAAAGGTGCAAACGATGTCGTTATTTCACACTGTTACGCACATGATCTCGGAAGGCTTGCAATTTTCACACGTCGGTGTAAACGCTGGCTCGTAGAATATAATTATTTTGCCAGGAATTCATGTCACGAAGGAGTGCAGCATTCTGAAGCATGGGCGGATTATGGTTCAGATAATGTGATCGTCCGTTACAACACGTTCGCAGACATCGAAGGCACAGCGGTAATCGCTCTGATGGGAGGGCATGACGGAACGGTCATGGACGATTGGCAGATATACGGTAATCTGTTTTTCTATTCATACGGAAATCCGTATAATCGTGAAGGATTATACAACGGTGCGATAGCAACGTCTGCAGGAGATGTTGCTAATGATATTAAAGTTTTCAACAACACCTTCGTAAATATTAAGGGGGGTGAAAATACCGGTATTTATATCTACGGAGGAGAAGGAAACGAGGTTTATAATAATATCTGGTACAACTGCGAAAAGATCAGTATGAACAATGTTACATCCGATTTCAATATTTTTATTAATTCACCGTTTACCTGGGTCACACAGCCAGGCCCCAATGACCTCGTTCTTGATGTACAGCCATTTCAGGATAATCCGGGCAATATTCACCTGCTTGCTTCTCCGACAGCGCCCGGAAAGATTCTCCCTTCCCCATACAATTTAGATGCCTTTGGGAATGTCCGTGGCGGAGACGGAACATGGGACAGAGGAGCATTTGAGCTTGTCGGTGAAGTGCAAACAATACCGGGTGAGCTTCCGGTTATTGAATCAGTGGATATTACACCGAACAATGGTATACTGAAAGTCGGTGATGAAGTTCTGATAACAGTTACCGCCGGTGGCGGGAAATCAGGCTTTACATCTTCCCCCGCTGCTTTCAACGGCAAACAAGTACCTTTGGCAGACCAGGGCGATGGTACGTACACGGGTATATACACTGTTGAAGAAGGCGATAGTGACGCAAGCAATGTCGAAGCCACCGATATCAGGCTGACCGGACTTAGCGGAACGACTGATCCGGCCTCATCAACAGGATCGACTTTACAGATTTACGCGAATTCTCCGTCAATTGAAAGTGTTGTTCTTTCACCAAATTCGGGACAGATACAAATCGGAGACACCGTCACAATAACAGCAATAGCTGAAAACAACGAAACGGGCCTTATTCCATCACCATCTCAATTTGTCGGTAATTCGGTAGCTCTGACCGATATGGGTGACGGCACCTATTCCGGCACGTATTTGGTCAACGGATCGGAAGAGGTAAGTACATTTACCGACAACGCATTGTTCAGCGACGGTTTCGAGGACGGCACAACATCAAAATGGACGTCGGTCAGTGCCGGCGTTGCGGTTAGCAGTGAGTCGAAAGACGGGATATACGGTGTCGAATACGATATTCAATCCACCACTCAGAAAGACATGCGATACGATTTTCCTGCGGAGCAGGACGAAACCTATACAAGCTTTTTCCTTAAACTGGATGCGGGCTTCATTATGACCGATGGCGATGCGAATTACATGACGACGATGCGTACACCCGCCAATGGTGTGATTTTATCGATGCAGCTCAGGCGAAGCGGTAACGATTATCAGATGAGTGTGTACCGCGGCGGCTCCATACTCGGCAGCTGGGCAACAATAAACCGTGGCGAGTGGCTCTGGGTAAAAATCCATTATCGCAACGGGAGTTCCGGTGCAATGGAATGGTGGCTCGACGATGTCAGCCAGGGATCGTATAGCGGCGACCTCGGAACGAACAAAGCGGGCAAATTCTGCGCCATGAACCTCATTGCCCTTGATCCGGGAACAAGCGGCGCCTTCTATATCGATCATTTCCAGATCACAAGTTTCGATCATCCTCAGCCGGGATTAATAGAAGCCACCGATATCGTCTTACAAGACCAGGCGGGAAATGTCAGCAAGCCGGCATCTTCATCGGGAAGCAGTCTTGTTATCAGCGATTCTGTAGATAAACCCATTCTTCTCCCTGTACCTACGATATCATCGGTGATAATAGAACCGAACAGCGGAACTATAAAAACCGGTGACACGGTAACGATTACGGTGACAGCCGGAAACGGTGAAACGGGCCTTACGCCCTCTCCCGCGACCATTAACGGCAGGCAGGTTACCCTGACCGACCGCGGTGACGGCACCTATACGGGAACTTATACTGTTATGGCAAACGACATCAACGCCTCGAACATAGAGGCTGCCAATATAACCCTCACCGGTGAAGGCGGTACAAGCGATCCTGTCACATCGACCGGGTCGACGCTGTCGATCGATACGCAGGCGCCGGTTGTGGCGTCAGATGAGCTTCATTACATACGGGAGGGAGCGACAGGTAATAATAGCGGAAGTGACTGGAATAATGCGTGGCAACAACTCCCGGGTACGTTGGTTCGCGGAGATACATATTATATTGCGGATGGGACCTACCCTCCCTATTTGTTTAATACTCTCGAGTCAGACAGTACGAAGATATGGATATTAAAAGCGACAGCAGAGGACCATGGAACAGATACAGGATGGCTGGATGAATTTGGAGACAATCAGGCTATCTTTAACGGTCCCGGCAGTATTTGGCAGATAACATCGTCACATTGGGTATTTAATGGTCAAAAAGCCGAAAACGACACAACTGGTCACGGTTTTAAATTGAAACCGATTGATCCTATTTCAAAAGGCATATTAATTCGAGGTCCTGCATCCTGGGGTTGGAATATTCCCAGCAATTTTGAATTTCGTTACATTGAAATTGAACACATAGGAATGGATACAGACACAGCAGAAGATGCCTTTTTCGTTATGCCCACACAGGAACCGGAGCCTAATGAAGGCAAAGGTGCAAACGATGTCGTTATTTCACACTGTTACGCACATGATCTCGGAAGGCTTGCAATTTTCACACGTCGGTGTAAACGCTGGCTCGTAGAATATAATTATTTTGCCAGGAATTCATGTCACGAAGGAGTGCAGCATTCTGAAGCATGGGCGGATTATGGTTCAGATAATGTGATCGTCCGTTACAACACGTTCGCAGACATCGAAGGCACAGCGGTAATCGCTCTGATGGGAGGGCATGACGGAACGGTCATGGACGATTGGCAGATATACGGTAATCTGTTTTTCTATTCATACGGAAATCCGTATAATCGTGAAGGATTATACAACGGTGCGATAGCAACGTCTGCAGGAGATGTTGCTAATGATATTAAAGTTTTCAACAACACCTTCGTAAATATTAAGGGGGGTGAAAATACCGGTATTTATATCTACGGAGGAGAAGGAAACGAGGTTTATAATAATATCTGGTACAACTGCGAAAAGATCAGTATGAACAATGTTACATCCGATTTCAATATTTTTATTAATTCACCGTTTACCTGGGTCACACAGCCAGGCCCCAATGACCTCGTTCTTGATGTACAGCCATTTCAGGATAATCCGGGCAATATTCACCTGCTTGCTTCTCCGACAGCGCCCGGAAAGATTCTCCCTTCCCCATACAATTTAGATGCCTTTGGGAATGTCCGTGGCGGAGACGGAACATGGGACAGAGGAGCATTTGAGCTTGTCGGTGAAGTGCAAACAATACCGGGTGAGCTTCCGGTTATTGAATCAGTGGATATTACACCGAACAATGGTATACTGAAAGTCGGTGATGAAGTTCTGATAACAGTTACCGCCGGTGGCGGGAAATCAGGCTTTACATCTTCCCCCGCTGCTTTCAACGGCAAACAAGTACCTTTGGCAGACCAGGGCGATGGTACGTACACGGGTATATACACTGTTGAAGAAGGCGATAGTGACGCAAGCAATGTCGAAGCCACCGATATCAGGCTGACCGGACTTAGCGGAACGACTGATCCGGCCTCATCAACAGGATCGACTTTACAGATTTACGCGAATTCTCCGTCAATTGAAAGTGTTGTTCTTTCACCAAATTCGGGACAGATACAAATCGGAGACACCGTCACAATAACAGCAATAGCTGAAAACAACGAAACGGGCCTTATTCCATCACCATCTCAATTTGTCGGTAATTCGGTAGCTCTGACCGATATGGGTGACGGCACCTATTCCGGCACGTATTTGGTCAACGGATCGGAAGAGGTAAGTACATTTACCGACAACGCATTGTTCAGCGACGGTTTCGAGGACGGCACAACATCAAAATGGACGTCGGTCAGTGCCGGCGTTGCGGTTAGCAGTGAGTCGAAAGACGGGATATACGGTGTCGAATACGATATTCAATCCACCACTCAGAAAGACATGCGATACGATTTTCCTGCGGAGCAGGACGAAACCTATACAAGCTTTTTCCTTAAACTGGATGCGGGCTTCATTATGACCGATGGCGATGCGAATTACATGACGACGATGCGTACACCCGCCAATGGTGTGATTTTATCGATGCAGCTCAGGCGAAGCGGTAACGATTATCAGATGAGTGTGTACCGCGGCGGCTCCATACTCGGCAGCTGGGCAACAATAAACCGTGGCGAGTGGCTCTGGGTAAAAATCCATTATCGCAACGGGAGTTCCGGTGCAATGGAATGGTGGCTCGACGATGTCAGCCAGGGATCGTATAGCGGCGACCTCGGAACGAACAAAGCGGGCAAATTCTGCGCCATGAACCTCATTGCCCTTGATCCGGGAACAAGCGGCGCCTTCTATATCGATCATTTCCAGATCACAAGTTTCGATCATCCTCAGCCGGGATTAATAGAAGCCACCGATATCGTCTTACAAGACCAGGCGGGAAATGTCAGCAAGCCGGCATCTTCATCGGG
>CAYWBT010000215.1:0-5484 GCA_964456585.1 uncultured bacterium | reverse complement strand
AGTTCTTGGCGAGCAGGAGCCAGCGGTTGTCGCCGCGGGAGTACATCTTGTTGTATTCGATGTTCGGGTCGCATGACAGCATGATCGGCAATCCGTCTGTTGATTGCCCGACCTGGATGTTGCGGGTTTCATTCGGCATGTACCAGTCGTGCATGACCTTCTCGAAGACCACTTCGCCGTCGAAGGTCACACAGCGGAGGGTACCCGCATCGTCTTCCGTCGACATTCCCGTCGGTGTCGGGATGTAGATGTAGTTGCGGTCGGTGTAGCAGGGTGAGAGCGCCCGCTGCGAGCCATACTGACGCCAGGTTGCTTCCTCCCAGCCGAGCCAGTCCTGGTCGAGAATGGCGTCCCCGTCGCTGATGAACTCCCACTTGAGCAGCGTGAAATACCGTTGATAGAATCCTTTATCGTTCGTTGTATTGATTACGCTCGAGTGGTAGAACGTGTTATAGTCGTAACGATCAAAGACCGGACAGCCGTACCCGCACCAGTCGGGTTCGGAGAAGGTATTTATCAGTCCGTGATCGTACATGGCGCAGCGGGTTGTCTGGAGGTTGTTCAGGTCGTTCGGGTCGCCGCCCAGTTCCCACTTGTAGTGGACGCCGTGGTGCAGGTGCGGTCTCGAATCGTCGACGAAAATCCAGTTCACTCCCCCCATGATGAGCGGCTTTGCCAGCGGCATGCCATCCTCGTCCAGTTCGTAGATTCTGTTGTAGTGGGCGTCCCATGCGTTTGCTATCGTCACCTGTGAACTCGCCAGCCTACGGTCCGAATTGTCATCATATCCCCAGAGGTAGTACGTGTAGCAACCCTGCGCGACAGGATTCTCATCCTGGTTTCGCCCGTCCCAGACGATCTCGGCGGAGCCTTTTTCCCGTTCGTACCGGGGGGACACGTACAGGGTCGTATCGATCCTGTTCACATAGTGCCAGCCGAGATGGCCGTTCCGGACATCCCTGATGTTCTCCGCCTGCTGCCTCGTGGTGATGACAAGCCAGACAGCGCCGCCGACACCCTCGATGGTAAAGGGAATTGTCAGCGGGTCGCCGTCGAAAAAGTACTCAAGTTTCTCCGGGCAGGTGATAGTCATAACTGTCGGGGAGAAGTCGGCGGCGGAAGTGAATGATGCGCATGAGACGAGTACGATCAGTGCAGCGAAAGCGTTTTTCATAAGACAGTCTCCATGTTATGGTGTCGAGCTAAACCGTTCCATTAATTGCCGGGCGATCCCGCCCTCCTGGATGAGGGCGAAGATGACCATGTTCACTCCCATCTTGAGCTGGGGTTCGTTTTCCTGATCATCGGCCCAGAGACGGCAGTATCCCTTGTCGGAGTAGATCGCGACAAGCCGTTCGTCGAGCCATACTCCCTCGAGGAAATACACCGCCTTCTGGTTTTGTCCTGTGTAGTATCTCCCGAGGTAAACATACGAATCCTCGTAGAGTTCGGCCCCGAGCGGCGGCCCGTCGTCAAAATCGAAGAAGCTGTGATACAGCGGATGATCGTTCGGTATCGGCAGGAACTTCGCGTCGCTCCCGAGGGATTGGATGATCATCCACCGGAGTGACATCTCCCCGGGGCTGAAGTCTTTCTGCGGCGTTCCGTTGTCGAGGACCGCGAAACCGCCGTTCCTGAGGTACTCTCCGAAGTTCTTCGCCTCCACCTCGGTCAGCTCGAATTTTTCAGACATCGAGAGGTAGACGAAGGGAACATTAAAGAGCTTTCGCGAATCGATGTAGAGGTGCTCGTCCACTTTCGCCTCGATGAGCGTGAACTGATTGATCGCGTCCGCAAGGTGGATCGTGGCGCGCTTGTACGCGGGTTCGAGAAGCGTGCCCCAGAGGGTGCCGATGTAAATGAATCCCCTGATGTTCTGCTTGTCTGTGGGGTCCTGGATGACCATGGCCTTGTAGCGGCCGGTATCGAGGTCGTCGACCGATATCAGTTCCTCTTTCAACGATATGACATTGCTTGGTTTACGGAGCGTCTTCAGGTCGACAACCGGCGTTTCCACAAACTCGAAATCGCCGCCGCCGTCCCCGATGTCCAGTTCGGGGCGATAGTCATATACCGGAATCGTGCCCAAGGGTGTAAAGGGAGAGGCTTTCATCCTGATATCCGTGGAGGGCATTATCGTCCGGGTGACCGCTCTTCTCGTGAATACCCGCCGTTTCATGCGCTGTTTTTTCAGCTCGAAGGGTTTGGTCATCCGGGGACGGCGAATGACCAGTTCCGAGGTCAACGGCCGGGAGACTTTCACCTCGGTGATCCTGAACATGAAGTACGAGGCGAGCGCCGCATGGAACGCAATGGCGACGACTACTCCGAGGAACAGCAGACGATTCGTTTCCCGTTCGAAGCGTTTGAAATCGATCACATCGGTGATTCCCCTGAACCGCGGCGATGAATGTATGTCGGTCATGTGTATCACCTTCCTCAGCAATTACCCGATTCTTTCGACCTATTCGTACCCCAGGTGCATGGTCACGAAGAACGAGGTGCTCTTGTAACTCTCGTACGCCCGCTCGGACGAATCGTACATTACCTGCTGGCGCTTGAAGCCCCAGGCTCCCCAGACGGTGAATCCGAAGTATATCGTCCTGTTTTCGACCTGGGCCACGAGATCCTGCTGGTGGTAGTTGTTCCTGGGATCGAGTTCGTCGGTATAGGTGAATTCATATCCCTTCACTCCCTGCATGCCGAGGGAAATCCTCGTATCGGGGGATACCCGGTACTTCACAAAGACGATCGGGATGCGCATCGTATAGTAATCCTCGGGATTGACATGGTACGACCGGTCTTTTTTGAAGAGCCGGTACTTCAGCCCAGGGGAGAACGTCCAGTTTCCCCATGTGCGGGCGTAGGCGATCTTACTCACAAGAGCGAGGGTGTTGAGGATGCCGGGTAGCTGGTACGTATTGTCGTACATCATGCCGCCGACCTGCCTGTTCCGTTCGTACTTCACATAGTTTTCGACCGTGATCGATGGGGTCGCCCTGATCCTCGCCTCCAGGAACAGGCGGCTCACCTTTGAATTACGGTACTCGAGCAGGTCCGGATTCCTCCCCAGCACGTAATCCCATTCCATGCGGAACGTCTCCTGGGAGTACTTCCGCTCGTGACGGTGGTCGCCGTAGGGATCGTGGATGTTGTCCTGGATCGCCTCGTAGCGGTACTCCGCGAACAGTTTCCCGAGGTCGAAGACATTGTAGTCCGCCCGGAGCTTGGCGTAGTCGTTGTCCGTCCGGTTGTCCAGGCCGATGCCGCGGGATCGGAGCGATCCGACGATGAAGCTCAGATTCTCCTGCGGCATGAACCGGAGGTAGACATGGTGCCCCGCGCGGTCGAGATCGTACGGCGTGTCGAACTTCACATCGTCCTCGCGGAAGTCGGGAATGGTGTTGTTGTTGAAGTCGTCCCCGAATGCAAATTCCTGCGGATCGGAATCGAACATGAGGAACGGCTCGTAGGCGTCGGGAATGCCGTTCCGGTTCTTCTCGGTGTCGGGAATGCCGTCCTTGTCCACATCCTGGCCGGGGAAAACGCCGTCGTAATCGCTCGCTCCCGCATCGGGGAACTGGTCGTAGTCGTCATTGTCATCGATCATCGTGTACCTGGTGATGTAGTAGGAGGGGAGATGGCTGTTGAAATAGGGGCGGTAGAACTTACCCATCTTGAATACCTCGCCCGCGGCCTCGACCTTCGACCATGCCTTACGGGCGGTGACATACCAGGCGTTGTCGGTGAGCGTGTAGCGGTGCCCCGTGCGCCGGGTTATTTCTGTGGGCATTCCGACGAGCGGTAATCCCCTGCCGGGAACGCCGTCGGAGAACATGTAGTGGTGGGTGTTGGTCACATACTCGCCCCTGAGCTTGCAGCCGTAGTAATCGAATTTCGCATCGAAACCGTAGATCGTGTTGCCGACCTCGTAGCCGAAATCGATGTTCACCGTGCGGAGATTCGATTCGTCTTTGACATTGCCGTCCGCCTGCGCCATCGTCCGCCAGATTGTCGACTCGTAGTGGGTGAGGTTGTCGCCGAGCTTATCGTGGCCGCCTTTGGGATCCTCGGTGTAGATCTCCGCCGCCTCGATCCGGTAGTCGTTCGCGACCGTGACCTCCGCCTGGACACGGTTGACCGTTTCCCGGATAGTCGTGAGGTCGAACCAGTACAGGACGTACTCTGTGCCGTTCACCCTGATCGGCCCGCTGCCGGGTTCGACGTACGAGTAGTAACCGCGTGCGATGTCGGGATGGTAGTAGTGGTCGACATTATTGCCGTTCCAGCCGCGCATGTAGTCGTTGTAAAACAGGTAATCGACATACTTGGGCATGTTCTGGCCGCACACCCGGTCGATGAAGTGATTGAAGAACGTCTTGTTGCCCTGAAGATAAAACGGACCGGCTTCCTGCCCGGCAGGCTTGACCGGGTCGACCGCCGAATTCCGCTCCCAGTTGAGGTCGTCGCGGATGACCTGCGGCTGGAGGTCGTCGCGGTACCTGCCGTTCACCCGGAGCCGCACGCCGTAGACCACCGGGCCATCGCCCTCCCACGGCGAGTCGTCGATTACGCGCACCAGAAAAATCATCGGGGTCGTCTGACTTTCGCTCACCGTGCCCTGCCAGGTATCGCCGCCCTCGCGGTTCGTCTGGTGGAAGTACTGCGTCGCCCAGGTGGCGCCGAGGTCGAGAGCACCGAACTTCCTCCGGACCTGTGCGCCCCGGATGACCCCCCTGCTGACGGAATTGATGATGCTCACCTCGTAGTTCGGCGAGTGGAAATCCGCCTTCATCCCCTTCATGGCCGCCATACTCACCGTGAGCGGGGTCAGGATGGTTCGCAGCTTGTCCGCGGCGACGAGGGACATCTGCCAGTCGCCCGAGGATTCACGGATCACCCACGCGCCATCCGCGTTCAGGAAGTTGGTCACAGCCGGGTAATAGTTCACATATCCCGAGGGACCCATGACCGCCGTCGTGCCGTCATCGTTAATCTGGTCGTACCAGATTCTCCCCACGTGCGACATCTTGTAGAGGCGGTCGCCGAAATCGTTGTACGACCATATCCGCCGCCGGTTTTCGAGTATCCCGTACCGCTCGAAGCGCCGGAACGAGTAGTTCTCGTACCGGTCGTACATGTCGTAGTAGTCCGTTCCCCACTTCGTGTAGAGGTCGTCGGCGCTGTTGAAATCGCCGAGAAAGCTCTGATTTGCGACATGGTTGTTGGCGGTGTTGAGCGCCCGCATGTGCTCGTCGGTGGACATGCCGAGCCAGTCGTCGTGGGTCAGCTTGCGCAGCTCGTAGACGGTCTGGGCGGCGCATACGCCCTCCATGACGACGAGGAGGATGCCGATCCGGATAATCGATGAGATCACGTTCATTCCATCCCAGCTTTTTTTCATGGTTGGCATGTTCTCGCACACCTCCTATTTCACCATCGTCATCTTCACCGTCTTCTCGCGCCCTCCCGCCTTCACCCGGC
>CAYWBT010000214.1:0-5484 GCA_964456585.1 uncultured bacterium | reverse complement strand
GCAAGGATGACATTCCGCGATAACCACTGTTCACCAGCCTGCCTTATGGCCACCCTGTGTTCCGAATCCTTCGAGGTTAAATCCATCCATGCGGGCGGTTGTCACTGCATACTTGTTGTTTTCGATGCCCGGTCCTTCAACCATCCCTTTGAGCGTGATATAGTGGATGCCGTTGATGACAGCGGAGCCGCCGCTGTGGTCGTGTCCCTGGAAGACACACCGTACCGTTCCGGCGTGTTCGAGTATCCGCCGGACTTCCGGGGCGTTCTTGACACCGTGCGGATTCGTTTCATCGTGGAGGTTCTGGTGAACGAACACGAACGAAGGCCCCTCACCTGCCCGGGCAAGGTCTTCCTCAAGCCATGCCTGCTGCTCTTTCGGCAGATATGTCTCCGTCCAGTGAAAGTTCCCGGCACAGTACGGAGAGCCATCACGGTTGTAGTTCGCATCGAGCACCACAAAATGAAACGGCCCGTGGTAAAAGGAGTAGTATGCCCCCCGTGCGCCGGTCATCGAAAGGAACTCCTCCTTCGAAAACGTCGCGTGATCGTGGTTGCCCAGAACATAGTGAACATCTCCCTCGAATTTCCTCAACGCACGATTGATCGTCTCGAGAAAGCCGATCTCGATGTCCCGCTCGGCTGCATCGATGAAGTCGCCGAGACCGATGACAAAGTCGGGTTTCACCACGTTGAAAGTTTCGATGCACGTCGCGACCTTTTCCAGCGAGTCACGGTAGTACCGGTTATTCCAGACCTCTTTCTCGGCATAGTGCGGGTCTGTCATGATTCCGAATGTGACCGTTTCCCCCGACCGGCTGGTCAGCGGTGTCGCGCCGTTAAGTTTGCCGGAGGTTGCAGAGACGACCATTCCGATACCGGCTGTCTTCATCGCAGTCAGAAATTCTCTCCTCGAACCTGCGGTTGGCATACAACGAACATGCAGTTGGCGCACAGCGTTTTCCTTTCTGCTTACCTGCGGTTGGCGTACATCTGCTACTTGCACTGTTCTCTCTTGCCGCTCTGAAGTGCGGGAAGCCCCGTCCTGGCCACCAGCGAGTTCAAAAAGCTTTGATGACAGGGGAGAATATATTATTCTATGGTGAAAATACTACTTCACTCTTGAATGAGCCAGCGAAAAATCAATGGTACTTCCCGATATCTCAGTTATCATCACGACGAAAAACGAAGAACGGCACATCGCCCAATGTCTCCAATCGGTCAAGGAACAGGAGTATCCGCAGGAACACATCGAAATTATCGTCGTCGACAACCATTCCACCGACAGAACGGTTGCCATAGCCGGGGAGTATACGGAGCACGTCCACATCTGCGGACCCGAGCGCTCGGCACAGCGGAACTATGGTGTCGAGCACGCCATCGGGAAGTACGTTCTTTACCTCGATGCCGACATGACACTCTCGCCGGGCGTTATCAGCGAGTGCGTCGAGGAGTGTGAACGCGAACATTTCATTGCGCTCTACATTCCCGAGGTGATCATCGGTACCGGCTTCTGGATCGCCGTCCGCAATTTCGAGCGAAGTTTTTACAACGCCACCTGCATCGACGGCGTACGGTTTGTGAGCCGCTCACAATTCCGGGAAAACGGGGGATTCGACCTGACACTGTTTGGCGGCGAAGACTGGGACTTCGATCGCCGGCTGGCCGACCGCGGTCCCTTCGGCATCATCACCGCCCCTCTGTACCATAACGAGGGATCGTTTGCGCCCCTCCGTTATCTCCGGAAAAAGGCGTACTATGCTCCATCCATCGGAGCCTACATCTTCAAGTGGGGAAAAGACGATCCGGTCATCAGGAAACAGCTCGGCATCTCCTACCGGTACTTCGGGGTCTTCACAGAGCGGGGAAAGTGGAAACGTCTCCTCGCCCACCCGGTGCTGGCAGCGGGGATGTATCTTCTCCGGGTGCTCGTCGGGCTGGTGTATATACAACGTACATTCCGCAACTGAAAAACTGTAACCCGGCGAAACCGTCAGCCGCGTCGAAGGGGCGTCTCGACGGGCCGGAATGAACGATACTGTTTCATGCAGCAACAGAGAATACGGGAAGCCATGGATAAGCGCTCACTACTCACTGAATACCTTGCATGCCCGGATTGCCTCGCGGGCCTCACCATCGGTGAAACGTACTGCACGTGCCCGGATTGCGGGAACAGATATCCCGTATACGACGGCGAAATCGTCAGTGCGCTCACGGGCGAGATGGCGCAGGATGTTGATTTTTCCCGGGAAAAGTGGACAGCGTATTACAAGAACGAACGCACCCGCCGTGAAGCCGAAACAGTCTACCGTGAATCCACCCTGCCGATTGTCCTGCGCCAGCTTTTTGACTACACCGACGAACGTCCGAAAACGCCCCGGGTTTTCCTGGAAATCGGCTGCGGGCAGGCGTTTCTCGGCGAGGAGATGGCGCGCCGCGGATGGCTGTTCATCGGGATCGATTATTCCCTGCCGGTTCTCAGGCTCCTGAAAGTCCGGCTCGACAGCCTTTCAATCGACAACTACCTGCTCATCCACGGCGACATCACCCGGCTTCCGATCCGCAGCGGCACAATCGATTTTATCTACGGCGGCGGCGTGATCGAGCATTTCCGCGATACCCAGCCCGTTGTCGACCACCTCTACCGGATACTGTGTGATCAGGGGGTTTCGTTCAATTCCGTGCCGTTCGTCAACATCGGGAACGTGCTCTACCGCTCACGCTGGGGCAGCATCCCCAACATCCCGCTGGTGCGTCAGATCGCCGAGTTTGTCAATATCAGGCTGCTCGGGGGACGGCACATGCGGTTCGGGTACGAACTCCAGCGCACGACCGGGCAGTTAAAAAACATACACCGCCGCGCCGGATTTCGCGCGGAAGATATCACCATCGACCGATTCGATTACACGGTCACCCTGGAGAACGTCAAAAATCGAAAGCTCAGAAACGTCCTGACCAATCTCATTAAAACAAACCGCCACTTCTGGCAGATGGTGAAGGTCGTCGCGATTAAGCGGTCGGTAACACAGTCCGGTACGGCATCGGCTGTACATAAACCCTGACGAGATCCGGCGCGGGAAACGACGGCGAACCAGAAACCCGGATCGCATCGCCTTACAACAGCGTTATCTCGACCATTGCAAGGAGTTCAACAGTGCAGAAAAACATACTTGTCGTCGGCGGAGCGGGCTACATCGGCAGTCATGCCTGCAAAGCCCTCGCCCATGCCGGCTACCGGCCTGTTACATTCGATAGTCTCGTGAAGGGACACCGCTGGGCGGTCAAGTGGGGGCCGCTGATAGAGGGCGACATTCTCGACCGTGCGTCACTGGACAAAGCCTTTGGGGATTACGCCCCCCTCGGCATCCTCCACTTCGCGGCATTCATCGAGGTGAGCGAATCGGTGGAAAATCCCGGGAAATACTACCGGAACAATGTGGCTGGAACACTCTCGCTCCTCGAGGCGGCGCGCGATCACGGCTGCATGAACTTCGTTTTTTCGAGCACCGCGGCAACCTACGGGGAGCCGGTCGAGGTGCCGATCCCGGTGACCCACCCGCAGAAACCGATCAATCCATACGGGTGGACCAAGCTCATGATGGAGCAGATACTCCGCGATTTCGACCGCGCCCACGGCATCAGGCACGCCTCCCTGCGGTATTTCAATGCCGCGGGAGCCGACCCGGATGGCGAGATCGGCGAACTCCACGACCCGGAATCGCACCTCATTCCCCTTGTCATCCAGGCACTCCTCGGCAGGCGGCCGCGGGTGAACATTTACGGCACCGATTACCCGACGCCGGACGGTACCGCTATCCGTGACTACATCCATGTGACCGACCTGGCGGAGGCGCACGTGAAAGCCCTCGAACTCCTCCTTGCGGGCAGCGGCAGTTTCGCCCTCAACATGGGTACCGGGTCGGGCCACTCGGTCAGGGAGGTCATCGATGCTGTCGAACGGGTGAGCGGAAAACCGGTTCCGGTCGCTGAAACAGACCGTCGTCCCGGCGATGCCCCGGTGCTCGTTGCGGATGGTTCCGCGGCATATGACATGCTCGACTGGCGGCCGAACATCACCGCGCTCGACCTTATCGTGGAGACCGCCCTGCGGTGGCACGAGACGGCGGACGGTATCACAAACCGAGAAGACTGAACACGGAGTCGACATGGACAACGACATGAACCTCCGGCATATACGAATGACCGATGATCACCAGGAACAGAAGGGCCTTCCCCCCTGCCCCCTCTGCGCATCGACCGGCGCCGTGACAAACGCTGGTGCGACCGGTGTCTTCGGGAAACCTCTGGCCCTCGCCCTCTGCGAGGACTGCGGACTCTACTACGCCGCAGATATGCCCTCACGCCAATTTCTCGACGACTACTACGCCCGTGATTATTTCTCCGAGCTGAGCGGGAGCAGGCTTCTCTATCGTCTGAAATCCTGGTTCGCACGCCTCCGGGCCGCAAGCCAGTTCTCCTACATCACCCGGCACGTTACCCGCTCGGGGGAAAAGCGCATTCTCGAATTGGGGAGCGCGGACGGCACGTTTCTCTCGCTCTTCCAGTCGGCAGGCTGGAGCGTCCGCGGACTCGAATTCAACGAGTACATGGCCCAAAAGGCGCGGGAAAAGTACGGGATCGCTCTCGAACGAAAGCACCTGCTCGACCTCGACCCCAAGCGGGAGCGGTACAACGTTATCGCCCTCCCCCACGTGCTGGAACACCTACCAAATCCCGCCGAGATACTGGCGCACTGTAAAAAGCTCCTCGGGGAGCGCGGCATAATCTTCATCGAACTTCCGAACTCGCCGCTTCCCGCCGAGACGACCGGGGAAGAACTCGCGTTCTACCTTGAGACAACCCACCTGTACAACTTCCGGCCGGGATCGCTCGCGAAACTCGTGAAACAGGCGGGTCTGGCTCCCCTCACCGTCGATCGGTTTTTCTACGCTGTACCCCGTGTGCTGAAAAGCAGAAGCGCACAGGTCGGCGGGATGTTTATGACCGGGCAGGTACCGTGGTCGTCGCCATCGGCTATCCTTTCGGCCATCGCCAGCGCCATCGTGATGGGCGGTCGCTTCCTGGCCGGGTTTGACCCGATGCGCCCCATCCCACCCGAGGCGCCCTGGCAGGGTCTGGGTGACAATATCAGGCTGATCGCCGACCTCCGGTCGGGGCACACGCATACGCCATGAATGAAACAAACGAACATCTACCATTTTGTAGAAAATTCGTAGAATATTTCCGTTGGAGGCGATTATGGACAGGGCGTTTACTTCGAGCGCACAGTACTATGAGCTACTCTCGGACAGCAAGGCGCGGCTGAAACGCGAGAAACCATTCCTTGCCGACATGGTGCAAAGTGCGCCGGGAAATAAAATCGTCGACCTGGCGTGCGGCACCGGATTTCACGCCGTTTTGTTCGCGGGTCTCGGTGCCAGCGTCGATGCATTCGATCTCAGCGCCGACATGATTGCCTATGCCC
>CAYWBT010000213.1:1398-5621 GCA_964456585.1 uncultured bacterium | reverse complement strand
TGTCGTACGATGTAGTCAAACGGGTCTCCTCCATACCCAATATCGTTGCCATGAAGGATTCATCGGGCAGCCTTGTTGACTTCATCCATTTCATGGACAAGGTGCGTCTTGCCGGGACCGACATCAACATGATGTGCGGCCGCGAAGAAATGGTCTTTGCGACAACCATGCTCGGCGGCAAGGGTGCCATGGTCGGAACCGCGACCATATTTCCGGAAATTATCGTAAAAATATACAACGCTACTCTCGCTGGCGATTTTGACACTGCCCGTAACCTGCAGCTCGCCATCTGCCTCTCGATTCGCGCCATGTTTAGTGTGCCATTTCCGCTCGGATTCAAGGCGGCCATGGAGGTTCGCGGTTTCCGCATGGGTCCGCCGAAGGCGGCACTCACCGATGCGGACAAAGCACGCTCCGTGGCTACAAAGAAAAGGCTGCACTCGATTCTTTCCGAGCTGTGCGAGTATGCAGATATTCCGCTCATACGCGGCCGGGGGTGAACTCCTGCACCTTCGATTGCCACAATTATTTGAATCGCTCGATGACCTCGGTTTTCGGGCGATTTTTTTCAGTCGGTTACTCACTTGGGCAGTATTGAGGTGAAGTGGTCGAGACGGTTACCCGCTCATTTTTGCATGGTGTCCGCATAATTTTCCCTGCTTTGCCCGCTTTCACACACCACCTTAACCGGCCAGAGAATATCTCCCGGAATAGAAAAAACGCTTTCTTCCCGGACAACTTACCTCGAAAGTACGTCTTCTTTTTCTAACATACTTCAACTATTTCATCTACTTAAGAGCGGAGACAACTGTGTGCTCAATATCATCGAGCAGGTCAGGGCTGCAGGGTGTTTCATGAGCAATGCCGGGGGTGAGGTAGTACACTATGAGCTTTTCTGGAATGGTGTGCTGGGCACGAAATACAGCGAGAGCATATATACCGACCTGCAGGTGATGTTTTTCCAGGGTAGTTTCAGGGATATTCGGCCCAAGCGCATCGGTTTTATAGTCGACAATTACATGTTCATCGCGTTCGTTCCGGTACAAAAGATCGATGCTTCCGCGGATGAGGATGTCATCGCAGATAAGGCTGAACGGTATTTCACGGCTGATTTCACGTGCACGGGACAGGTCCTGGTAGGTGCTCGTTTCCTGAAACCGGAGAAGATCGTCGTACAGTTGTTCCCGGAGTTCACCGGTAAGTTCATGTCCCGCGAGGGCATCGATCAGAGGCCGCCAGGATCCCGGGTCTCCGAAGTCAACCGCCTCCAGGACGGCATGGGCGTAGGAGCCGTACACGATTCCCGGAGTTTCACTCCTTCGGCCCGCAACGACAGACCCGGGAAGGGCAGGTCGATAGTCGATGACTTCTGTGGCATTCATGATATACTCGACGAGGTCGGTCGTGCTTATGTGCCAGGGTGTGTGAGAGAGCGGTACCGGTGGTACGGGCTTCAGGAGCGCGGTATCGGGAGCTGCTCGTGTCCCGCGCTGTGTGTCCGCCTTCGCACAGAGGGACTTCCAGTAGATGATATCAGTATCTTTAGCCATCACATCCTGGTCGTGCTCATCGGTCAGACGGGTATACTGAAATAGCTCGCCTGAGAGATCTTCATCGCTCCCGTCCCAAGGCAACGATAAGGCTTCGTGCAGCCACTTCATCCAGTTGTCCTTTTCGTAAAAGGGATCGGGTTCACCTTTCGGTACACTCCCCGACAGGAGGAGGTGATCCTTGGCTCTCGTACATCCGACGTAAAAGAGACGCTTGCTCTCGGCGATATCTTTCTTCCGGTCTGTTTCGTTGAATTTCCACCTGGCAAAGGTATCGATCGTGCCACCGTGGGAATTCCTGATTTTAAAGCCGGGACCGACTTCATCGTCAAAAACAACCGCGATACTGTCACTTTTCGTCAAGGCGGCAATATCGGCGAGAAACACTGCTTTGAACTCGAGACCCTTCGCACGGTGGATGGTCATGATGGTGAACACATCTCCCCGGCTTTCCACATGGGCCGATTCCTCAGTGAACGGCTCACCGCTCAACATCAGGGCGGAAAACTCGTGGAGGCTGCCACCGTTCATCTCGAACGCATCCGCCGTATCGAGTATCAGGTCGATCAGGGCGAGAGACCGTTCCCCCGTGATCCTGTCCGCGAGAAGCGTCAGCGTATATCCCGTTTCTTCAAATGCATATTCGAGGAGTTCCCTGATTGTCACACGGTCGCGGAGTGCGAGGAGCTGTTTCAGGATGTTGATTGACTGAACCAAATCCGCGGGAGCATTCGCTTCGACAGCGGCCAGTTGGTGTTTCTGAGAGGGGTCGAAGAGGAGGAACGGGAGATTCTCGCTCGTCCCGGCCATTCGCTTCAAAAAGTAGAGCGTATCGGCATTGTGGGAGAAGAAGGGCGAAAGGAGCACCGCGGTCAGGAGCACCGGGTCTTCCGGAGAGGAAAGATATCCCAGGAGATTCCCGATATCGTAGGTTTCCGGACTGTCCGACAGCTGGCCGCCTGCGAGGTTGACAAACGGAATCTCCGCGCGTAAAAACGCCTCTTCGTAATACCAGACGGCGGTGCTTTTCCTCAGAAGAAGCGCCATCTCACCGTATCCAAGGCCCGTATTTCCTCCGATTCCGGTATGGAGTTCCTGCGCGCGGCGGGCGATGTGCTGCGCCTCTCTCACCCTTCGCCGATCGGTGTCGCGACCGTCGATCACCGCGATTTCAACCGCCGGAGAAAAGGGGCTGTCGCTGCGAAAGGTCTTCATGTGTGCATAGGGGGCCTCGAATTGTTCCTGCGGTTCCTCCCCCATGATTGTGCTGAAGACTTGATTGATAAAGGCCATGACAGCGGGTGAACTCCGGTAATTCATTTTCAGGCTGATAAAATCGCTATTCAGGATGAAAGTATTAAAGACAGTCACATCAGCGCCCCTGAATCGGTATATCGACTGCTTGGGGTCCCCCACGGTGAACAGGCAGATCGATGAATTTCCAGCAATCATGTTGAGAATGTCCATTTGCAGACTGTCGGTATCCTGAAATTCATCTACCATGATGTGGCGGATTGATGAGGATATTTTACGACAAAGCTTCACATTCGTACGCAGGAGGCGCCACGTTTCTATGAGCAGGTCGTCGTTATCGAAGCAGGATCGCGCCTTTTTCTCCTCAAGCAGCAGTTCCTCGAGTATTGAGAACTCACGAAGAAGAAACGACGACGCACGATCGGTCACGTCGATTTCATGGTCATAGAACGACGCGAGTATCCTGAGAAAATCCCGGCATTCACGCAGTGCATCCTTAAGTTTTGGAAGATCATCACCCCATTTGTTTTTCGATCCCTTTCTGAGATTAATACCGTTCATGATTCGTTCGATATAACCGGATTCGACCTCATCGTTCTCAACCATCCGCTTGAGGGTCCGGTAACCCTCGACGAGCCGGTCATAGACTGGTGCCAGCGAATCATCGGCGGGACGTTTCGCGTGAAAGATGAGGAGTGCACCGAGATCCCTGTCTATTCGTTTCAGGAGACTTTTCCTATAGTGTTCGCGAAGATGCCGCGGCTCGTCGTAGTATTTCTCGCTGTCGAGGAACTTTACCACTTCAGTCCGGCTATCAAGCAGGATGCGAAGTATTTTTTTAAGCCGCCGCATGCCAAACACATCGGAGAGAAACGCAATTTCATGCGGCGCTGCAGCCATTCTCGAAGCGATAAACCGATCGACAGTCTCGATTTTCAGCTCGGCATTGGTTACCTCGTCTATGATGGTGAAGAAGGGATCGATACCAGCCTCGACCGGGTGCGTGCGGAGAATCGAGCTGCAGAAAGAGTGAATCGTTGAAATGGGGGCGTGATGTATATTCTCCGCAAGCTCCCGCCACTTTTCGTGGTTGTTACCGTTAGCAGCTGCCAGTTCACGGGCTTTTTCGGAGATTCGAGCCTTAAGCTGGTTTGCGGCTTTATTCGTGAAGGTAATGGCGACGAGCGATGAGAGCGGTGCATCTTCAGTCATGGCGAAGTACAGGTACCGGGTTACAAGAATGCGGGTTTTGCCCGAACCGGCACCAGCGGATACCGCAACCTCTTCCGTGCGCGCCACGGCTGCTTTTTTCTGCTTCTGGTCGAGGTCACTAATCGGCATTTACGGCCTCCCCGGCAGAAGAGTGTCCTCCACGGCACAGGTTACGCCATGCACAGAAGTTCGTGCACTTCGTTGTTG
>CAYWBT010000213.1:0-1298 GCA_964456585.1 uncultured bacterium | reverse complement strand
CACAGAATTTCCTTCGCTGATAAGTTCAAGCGGCGGATACCCTTTTCCGGGCTCCGGGCTCTTGCCGAACGAAACTTCAAGGAATTCCGGCGAAAAGGATGTGTCTGCGAAGCGGTCGGCCTCGAGTTCTAAAAAATAATCCATCCAGTTGGTGATGTATCGTTTTTCGGACCTGGCGATGATTGGATGAAGCCGTTTCACGGTCGCAATTCGAGAGATGAAAGCTTTATCGATGGTACGGTGCATGATCCCGGTAACCTTCTCAATTTCACCCCGCGTAAACCTCGTACGGCCGTTGCTTTCACGAAGCACCCGGTAAAAGTCCGCCAGGATAGTGTGAATGAGAATTCCCCGTTCCCTCGCGTCGAGTTCATCAACCACCGGACGTTCAGCCTTCAAACCAAGTATGTGTGAAAAGAAAAAACCGATAGGACAGGTGATATAATCTTCGAGGCTCGTCACCGAGAAAATATGCTGTTCGCTCCATTCTTTGGCAAGGTGTGTTTTTGCCTCATGAGAAGTCAGGTTCATCCCGACGTGTTCCCGCAGCCGCAGATGGTTTCTGATTGCACGTTCGATACCGTTTACTGCGAACAGCGCGGCGACAGGGTCATTCTCATTTCCTTCGGCTTCGAGCATTCTGAGCTTTCTGATGACCTGTTCCGACCTCCCGCGTTCGGCAGAAAATCCACCTTCCCACGCTTCTCCCGGGATACCGATATGGAGAACAGGCTCCAGCAGAAATGGCGCGTCTTCCACGAGTTCCCGGAGGAAAGGAGAAATCGAGGAATCCTTTCCTTCGTCATCGATGCCGGGAAACGTGAGGTAGAGGTCTTCCGCGCCTGCTTGGGACAGGTAGAAAAGTTGCCGTTCCTCGCTGTCTTTTTTCTCCCTAAGCGATCGTGCCGTTTCCGTATCGTGCAGAGAATAGATGGTATGATGTGCAGGGAATGAAGCGTTGTCGAGCCCGGTGAAAAAGACCACCGGCCGCCTGATATACCGTGCATATTCTACGTCTGCCAGTACGATTCCCCTTCCGCTCGACTGGTCGTCTGTTATGGACACATCTCCCAGGAAGGTACGGAGCAGACGGTTGAATTCCACCGCTTTCATTTTCGGCCGGAGAGCGGAATAGACCAACGAAAAATCGTCAAGACTTTCCATGAGCTTTTCAAAGGTGGTACGTTCGCTTGTAGCCCGGCTGCTGTCTTCGGCATGAGCAATTGTTCCCTCGATGTCGAGCGAGGCGAGCATTTTTTTCACGCTGTAGACAAATCCGTCGGGAGAATCGACATCAG
>CAYWBT010000212.1:0-5671 GCA_964456585.1 uncultured bacterium | reverse complement strand
TCAGTTTCAGGTGCTCTATGAGAAGCACACCGAGATCAGCCCGGTTGATCTTTTCCTTGTGGACACGACCGAACACCTTCGGTGGCAATGACTGAAAACGCATGATTTTCTCGGTAAAGATGATGCGTTTCCCGGCTTTTTCCTCGAGGAGACCCTTCTTTTCACCGGCTCTCCGGAAATACTCGAACGCCCGTGCGAATTCCTGCTCCTCGAAGTATGCCTCCCCGAGGAAAAAAAGCGTCCGCTCGCTCTCAGGATCAAGGCGCTGGGCTGTTTCCAGGGATTTCATCGCCTCGTCAAACCACGCATCGCCACGCCCGCGCCGCACGACTGTGGACCCCCTCGCAAGGTAGGCGTCGGCAAAGCCGCGATCCAGTACAATCGCTTTACCCGCTAGCTTCAGGGCTTCCTTGTAGTTGAAGCGATACTGTTCTACGAACGCCAGTCCCGTATACCCCATCGGCGATTTTTCATCAAGATCAACCGCCTGTTTGAAGTCTTTCTCCGCTCCCGGCAGATCGTTCGCCGCCAGTTTCTGCATGCCGTTTGTATAGACGGTACGCAGATTTTCCACCGTTTCCGGATCCTTCACCGCGCCCGCACATCCAAAGAGCGCGGAGATGATCACAGCTCCCATGAACACCGTACCCCACGTATGGAATTTCTCTGCCATCATGAGTCCCTGTTCACACCATGAGAAAAGACGCGGAAACCGAGCCGGTTCCTTCAACAAAACCGGAAGATTTGTACGGCACTCCCGCCGCAAGCGTACCGTTAGTTCTCCAATTGCTCTTTCGTCGCAATAGAGCGCACCGTTGATCTTCCGAGCCGGTCTTCGAGCTGCTTGAGATAGAGGCTCCGCGGCTCAACGTGATTGTCCCAGGATTCAATATGCCCGTTCGGAAACGAGTAGTCTATCAGGTTTTTATTGAACACCATCGCATGAATGCCCACATGACCGAAGGCGTAATTCTGTGCGGTCGGGGGCTTCTGCACAATGTGCATTCCCTCACAGTTCCACATGACTCCGTTGATTCCCATCCACCTGACCGGATTGGACTTGGCAAATCGGAACGCCAGGGGAGCTTCGATATTATCGTAGAGGCTGCCGGTAACGAGGTCGGAGTGCGGCTCGCTGCTCGAGTAGGGTTTCGTGGCACGGCAGTCGAGAAACACGTTGGGACCGCACGTCAGGAAACCTCCCAGGACAAAAGAGTGTCGGCCCTTGTCCGAAGTACATCGCTGAACCAGGCAGAGCTGGCCGCATATCTGGTAGGTGAAGCGTCGGCCGCCTCCGGCGCGTGAGACAGGCTCACGGGTCGTGCAGTCCTGCACGGTTATCCACTTACCACCCTCGCGGATCAGGACGCTGCTGCTGGCGAAATGGAGCACGGTGATATCGCGCACCCACGCATGTACCGCATTGCCGATGGTAATGAAGTTCCAGTAGTGATCCTCGTCGGCGTAATACTCCTCCCCGATATACGGCTGCCGATCCATGTTGGTGTATTCTGTTGTGCGGACACTCCTGTCGAAATCCGAAACGCCCCGGAGGTTTTCCACCCCGACCTGGCGGATTCTTCCCGCATCGGTATATTTGACAAGCTCACCACCCCCCCATCGGGACTCGATGGCGCAGGTAATCGGCGCATCGACCATTACGCGGTTTCCCTCGATGTTCGTAATGATCCGGTCGAAATCGTAGTTTCTCTGCGTATTCTTCCACTTGTCGTTGTTCACCTCGATGCCGATTTCCTCAAACCATGCATCGTTACCGAACCGCCGGACAATCACTGTGTCACCCACCTTGAAGTCGGCTGCGGCCTCGACATGAAAACTTTTCGCGCCGAATGGTACATACTCGTCGGTAATACGCCGTGCCGAATCAGGAACTTCCTCGATCCCGGTTGTGCCACCGATAATAATGAGTGTCGCACTCCAGTATCGATCCCAGAAGTTTTTCGTTGTTATTACCCCGCGTCCGAAGAGAACAGTACCATCCTCTCCCTGTCCTTCGCCGCGGAGAATCACGCCACCTTTTTCAATCCTGAGCGGTTCATCCAGTACGTAGCGCCCCTTCTTCAACAGCACAGCCCCGCGAAAACCATTCTTATCGACCGGCATGGCTGAGACGGTATCGATGGCCTCCTGGATCAGTTTCGTATCGTTCCCCTGACCGGGCGCAACTGTTGCCCTGACCTGCACCCGGGGAAGTTGTACACCGCCGCCGCCGTACCCGGCATGGGAATAGTCCGGAATGACACCCCCGTTCTCGTCCGGGACATAGACAAGTCTGCCATCGTCACCGGGATAAACGAGCGAGGCGTGATGGGATTGCGCATCGGCTGTTTCTCCGAAGAAAACCGCTCCGCTCAGCGCGATTGCAGCAGTGAGTAGTCCTATACAGACAAAACGAGGAAGTCCCCGTGAAATCATGATATATCCTTTCCGTTATGGTTTCGTGGTCACCGTTACCGCACTAACCGAATTTTCCACCCGGCACCCTGCCGGTCATCCTGCAGTGCCTAATAATACAATAATGAACCTCCCTCCGCAAGATGGTACTTGGCAACGGCATAAAAACAAAACACCTGACCGGTTATGGCAGACCGGCCCGTACTCGTCCCGGATGCTCATACCCATCGACCGGGGAAGTACTTTCCCGGCCCCATGGACGTTCCTCTTATAGAGAGAAAGAATGTGCATCGTAAATCAACACAGGGAAAATTGTATACTTTTTACCCCAAAAAACTCGGGATTATTCTCTTACTGTTCGCTCCTACCTTCACGCCAATCCGATCCCTGCTCCGCGAGGAAGCCGGACAGTTCGGCAAGTGCAGGAATTCCCGAGCGCCCGCCGATCGCACGGCAGTTCATGGCACCGACCGCCGATGCCAGTTCGAGACACCGGTCAATCCCGTATCCGGCCGCGAGAAAATGGCAGAATGCACCGTGAAACGAGTCCCCGGCACCGGTCGAATCAACTACGTCGACAGGGAAAACGGGATATGACCGAACGTCTCCTTCGGACAGGTACGCACCGCCACTGCTGCCGCTGGTGATGACGGGTATACCGGGGCAAAAAGAGTTCAGTCCCCGAAGCATATCCGGGACTGCAGCCTTCCCGGTCAGTTCCCGTGCAAAAAATTCGGGAATTACCAGGTGCGTAACATACGGCAACAGTCCATCGAGGCCATCATACCAGCCTTTCAAATCACCCACAACCGGTATGTGCCGTTGCGCTGCCCACCGGGCTCCTCCCACCGCTGCTTCCATACAGAATCCGTCAACGAGCAACACCTCGGTACCCTCAAGACAGGCCGTATCGAAATCGATGTGCGTGCCGAAAAGTGGATGCTTCCGATCGGAATAAAATTGCTTTTCACCGGTGTTCACATCCACGAAAATGAGTGAGACAAAGGAATTTTCTCCGGGGACGGTTACGAGGCGGGACGTGTCAACATTGAATGAATCGAGCCCCTCGACGATGAAGCGTCCGTTGATGTCATCACCAATCCTTGAAAACAGGCGGGTGGAAGAGCCGAGCTTTGATGCGGTACAAAGCGCGGTCGCCGACATGCCCCCTCCCTCGACCCGATAGGCACTCGTATGGTAGGTTCCCTCTTCAGCGTGAAAACCGTTGATCACCATGATATGGTCGACAGTCGCAATGCCGATTGCTGATATCATTGGCAGTATCCTTATTTTTTTCTGGGCTGTTTTCTCTATCACTCTGACGCGTAACTGCTTCACTATTCATGGGTGAGTCCCGGTTGCTCCCGAACGGACGCAATGCATGAAAAAAACCGGGGATATACGACGGTTTCCCCCCGTCGAGAACACATGATATAACGTCGCGTTTGGTCAACTTCGCAACCCACTTTTCACTTACCAGAGCCACCAATAAAAGGCGACGGTGAGCAGTAATAGGACGGCAAGATGCAAGCGCCAGTCGGATAAGCCCTGGAACGGTTCGGTTTTTTTATTCCAGTCGATGGTGGTTTTTGCGAGTTCTTCCGGCGGTCTCCTTTTGGTACACAACGATACCCCGAAGAGGACGCCGGTGATGATCAGCGTTCCCCAAAGTCCGCGGTAGGTGTAATTCTGGGTCAGGGTATGGTGCAGGAACGGGAAAAACCTGGTGCCCGTTTCGGGGCCCATCAACTGGTCGGTGACATATATCGATGCGATGAAGACACCGGTGAGAACGGATGCGGCCGCTCCGTGAATGGTCACCCGCTTACTCATGATACCGAAGACAATCGCGGGCGTCACCGGAAGCACCAGATAGATCGAGATGGTTTGCAGGTATTTGTACAATCCGCCCGGTGTCTTCCAGACAAGGATTGCCGCTCCCACGCCGAGTAATGTCGCTACCAGAATCGCGATCCTTCCGATCCAAACCTGGGTTTTTTCACCAGTAGTCGGTCGGTACCTGAGAACGAAATCGCGTACAACCAACGTTGAAACCGAGTTCATGACCGAATCGAGGGATGAAATGAGTGCCGCAAGCAGTGCCGCCAGCACCAGCCCCCGTACGCCGGTGGGCAGGAGTTTATTGAGCAGGAGTACAAACGTACTCTTCGACTCTTCTCCGCTCAGTCCCGGATACAGCGCGAATCCAATCACGCCCGGGAGCGCGAAGATGAACACCGGCGTGAGTTTGAGCAGAATGGCAAACATTGCGCCCCAGCGAGCCTGCTTCAGGTTCGGTGCACCGAGTACGCGCTGGACGTTGACCTGGTCGATTCCCCAGTAAAACGTGCCGCCGTAAATTCCCCCGGCAATGACACCCCAGAACGGATAATGGGGATCGTCGTACGGCCGTGCTATATGCATGGCTTCCGGCACCCGCTCGACCAGGGCTTCCCAGCCACCGACCTTATACAATCCCGTGAACAACATGATGAGACATCCGGCTATCATGATGACTGCCTGTATGGTGTCGGTAAACGCCACAGCGGCAAAACCACCGATGATCGTGATGAGAGCCGCCAAGATGCCCATGGCAAAGACGACAGCCATGATGTCCCATCCCAACAGACTATTCAACACCAGGGCACCCGCAAAAAGGGTAAATGCCATCTTGGTCATGATGCATATCACCAGCATCAGGCCGGAAAAAATTTTCCTCGCGAACGTATTATAACGCAGTTCGAGAAATTCAGGTATGGTATATATCTGATTTTTCACATAGTAGGGGAATAAAAACGCGGCGGCAAATCCGAGACACATGGCGGTTGTCAGCTCGACCGTACCGGCGCTGAGCCCGTAACGATAGGCATCACCGGATAGTCCGACGAGATGTTCCGCTCCGATGTTCGTGGCAAAGAAAGACGCCCCGACAATCGGCCAGGTCAAAGAGCGTCCCGCCAGAAAAAAATTCGAGCTGTTCGCTCCTGCATCGATACGATAAGAAATCAACAATCCCAGTGCCAGACTTCCGCCGAGGGCGATACATCCGACAATCCAATCCAACGGAGTGAGTGATAGATCCATGGCTCTCTTTCTGTATCTCTATATACTATTTCAAGTTACAATATAGTACGGTTGGGCTGCTCACGGGGAGCAACATGTACAGTCCCGCTCGTTCGCGTCACCTTCGTGATTGAGCCGCCATAGTCGGGACATTCAAGAGTTGTGCACGGCGAACGTCAGAGGTAACGTGCAA
>CAYWBT010000211.1:3145-5718 GCA_964456585.1 uncultured bacterium | reverse complement strand
CCATGTTTCTACCGTGACCCATGTCCCAGATACACCAGCATGTACCGCCGTTTTTCTTAATACGGGCAACTATGTGGGAAGCTTCAAGGATGTTTTCAGCCTGGGTATGCCGTATCCATCGTAACATGTCGGCCAGTTTTTGCGTGTATTGTATTGCGAGTGGCAGTGTGTTTTTCTGAGGTTTGTTTGTATTCTGTTTCTCAAAAGCGGATAACTTATTGGTTGATCCTAAAAAACCTGCAATCCCCAAAGGCACTCCGTATAATATCTCACGGCGTTTCATACACTCCCCCTTGTCTGCATACCTTTTAAAAGGTAGAGTTATTATTGCTTGAAACTCTTTATCGTGATACTCGTACATCATGCAAGCATTGTACGTGGTGGAAAAACATACCACTACACCCGTGAAAAATGAAATCCAAAACCAAAGTATATCAAAAAAAACATTACGACAGGTATTTCGAATCCTCATACATAAACACGCTTCCGGTAAAAGTTCCTCTATCCGTCGCTGTGGAAGTTCTTCGTTTTGCACTCGATACCATCGATAGACTTCAAGGGAATTACTCGATAGTAGTCATCCCCCTTGCCTTTCCAACGTACAAGGTCGTCCCGGTGGCCGATTCTCTTGATAAAAGCCCATTCGCTCGCCCGTGTACATCGGACATATGAATCCCAGAAGGAAAGGCCATCAACATCGGCGTCATAATAATTCATGGCTATCTCGCGGTATTTTCTCGGGGGCATGCGGCGCGGGTATATGTCGGCATATACCTTGGTTTTCGTTCCCTTCGCCATGTTCGTGAACTCGCGAATCACCGGCTGCATCGCACTTCCATCGTGCTCGCCGTAGACATGCAAATGAAGAACCAGATAATCGATCAAACCATCATGTATCCAGGTCGATACATCAAGAGCATTATACATTGATTCCCCCAAACCGGTCGGTGTGTCAACGTTTGTATCCCTCACGATACCGGGCAAATCCGGCGACTCCGTTGGCGTTCGGTAACCGACAGTGCAGTTTATCGGAACGCTATAGCAGGCAGGAATGTACCGATTCTGTTCCTGCCCGACCTCATCGAGCATCACGCGCACGCTGCGGAGAAACTCTGTAATAAATCCCGCCCGAAGCTGTTGGAGGCGGATGTCGCTATCCGGTACTGTGCGAATATCTTCACCATACTTTTCCCGGAACGCGTGGCGAACCGGCTGTTCACAATACACGAACGGCGACGACCGGCTGAAAAGCATGTTGATACCATCGGCTTTATAATCCTCAACCCACTCCCTGAGGAGCCTGACATGAAAATCGCGTACCCCCGGGAAAGCAAATGACAGATGGCGCAGAAGGCTGCCGTCACGGTCGACCTGCATCCATTCGGGGTGATCTGCCATTAATTTGCCGCCCATATCGATGCTGAGGTGACTGGGGGGAAGTTGTTTGCCGTAGAGTCGATTTCTCGGAAACAGTTTTATCCCGCAGGCATGAGCGGCTTCGATAGCTTCGTCCAGGGGATCCAGTCCGCTGTCAACGCATGTATTCACCGCTTCTCCCCACCCCTGCCAACCGGTCTTCCTTATAAGCGAACCGACGTTCGATGGATAGAAGGTATTGCCCGACCTGGCAATGGAATAAAGAGCGATATCGAAATCGCTGTCACGAAGGCATTTAAACTCACTGAGAAAATCCCGGCGCGTGGTCAGTCCCCATTGAAATATTGTGCTTCCATCGTAGTTGGCAATCAATTTCTTTGTCTGCTCGGTTGGCTGTTCCGATTGCCATTCTTCAATTGCTTTCTCGTTCATTGGTACAAAGCGTATATAGGCAATATTACTTCCAAAATCAGCATAGGTCCCTTTCCCCTGGCATGACAGCATCAGATCCTGACCGGTCAAGTCGGCACATTTCCAAAAAACTTCGGCAAGGTCAGATCCGGTTATATTTTTTTCCGGATAGTCTCCGTCCTTCGCCGCTCTCACGGATTCGAGGGAAAATCGTTCTGCCCCCTGTTCATAGTCTGAGGATAGTGCCGCACATATGATCCGATTAGTCACAACACCCCCGAAAGTGCCATAAAATATCCCGAGCCGTATTTCATACCATCCCCTAAGGTTCGGTTTCAAGGTTAAAAGGGGGGCATCCGAGCCCGGCATACCGAAAAGCATAACACCCTTGCCCCGGTCGATTTCATAATCGACCGCCATCCATTTGCCCTGTTCATTATCATAGGATGTCGCTTCGGCAGGATTGCATTGCGTCATGTCAAAAATCCATAGTTCACCATCCTTTTCTTTCGCTAATAAGTCTTGAGAATTGGGTACGAGAATCAGTACAATAAAAAAAATAAAATGGTGCATTATTCTCAACATAGTAACATCCCCCGAGTTACTCGAAACGGTTCATACATGAACAGACATCGCCAGAACAAGATGAACACTTACAATCATTAATTATGGCATATTTCCCCTCCTCCAGCAGGCTATCAGGAAAGATATAAACGCGCGCTAAAAGAGTAGCAATTCTCACCTGTGTTACCACAGCAAGATTTCCTGATGAAAATCCTTTGCCT
>CAYWBT010000211.1:0-3045 GCA_964456585.1 uncultured bacterium | reverse complement strand
CAGGATCGTTGTCTTCTTCGGTGGGAAAACGACGTCGAACGACTCGGTTCGTTCAAATAAAATCTGCCGGGTGCTTTCGATTGCATCCGACCTGTCATCACCATCATTGTCGATGCCCTGAACGACTTCCCATTCGCCGGGATCGATCCCCCAGCCGAACAGCTCGGCCTTCACCGGTGTCTCTTCGAGGTTGAAGGCGATAATGGTCATGCGTGTCCGGGTGGCATCAGGTATGAAAAGGGCAACATCTTCCCCCGTGGCCGGTTCTCCGAATTTCCAACTCACATAATGATCAGGATACATTCCCCTGCCCAGATTGGTATTGCCACCAAGACGGTCGCGTTCGAGCTGTTTGTAATAGATGATGCACCGGTCGATTATGCAGTTTCGCCTCGTATGCATGTCCATGAGCTGGGTCATCTTCTGAATCTCCGACGCATACACGCTTTCGAGCGGTTTCTTGTCGAAAGGAGGACGAGGAACAGGCTTTTGTTCACCGAGGAGAACACGATATTTTTCATCCCCGGTCCAGAGCCATGCTGCACGGAACAGGTGTATCGCGAGCCCCAGGTCCGATTCCCGGGACTCGTCGGTCTCAAAGTTAATTTCCGCTGTTGAAAACCGATGGCCGTTCGCATCGATATTCTGATGGGCAAGCAAACCGTCGCAGATATCGAGCATCAGTTGCCGTGTCAGCGGGTGGCCGTTGAATTCAATCAGGACCAGACCGGGATTCAATATAGAATGCATCCATGCGTTCGACCATGACCAGACACTTTCGTCGCAGAGCACAGTTGAACAGAATCTCGAAGAACGGAAATGACGGTGACCTGCCGAATTGATGCCGGTGATGTCATGAAAACGTGCGGATGTTTCGAGCATTCGTTCAACGATTTTTGGATCGCCGTATTCAAGCGCCATGACTTCACCCTGAACGTTCACCCCCTCTTCCGCCGCATGCCCTCCATCCATCAAAAAAGCGTTGAGTCCGTTGTGGAACATCCCGTTTTCATAGTATGCATCCATGAGCCGGTGTATGGAGTCGGTGATTTTTTCAGGTTCAACACCCATGAGCGCGAGACCCGGCAGACCGTTTGCGAAGTCGCCATCGTCGGAGAGTCCGCCCCCAAACTCTCCGTTTTCCATCTGCCGCTCATCGATCCACCACATATACAACTGTTTCAAAAGCTTGAGATCCTCGACCTGACGGAATGCCCAGAGCGGTACTCCCTCGGGAGCTTCAGGTTGTGTAAATGCTGGCCACCCATGGGCAGGATTTTTAAAGCACCAGTAATACCTGCCCTGTTCATGGTCGGGATTGACACGGAACAGGTCGAGCATATCCCTGCTGAACCGGTCAAAGCGCTCCATTTTTTTCAAATTGGTGTGACATTCACGGTTATATCCGAAATTATCAACGGCCTGAATGAACCTGTCCTGTTCGTGTTCCGGCAGGGCTTTTTTGCGATCCTTGAAAATGAGACGAATCCGGGCGCCATCGAGCGATGATGAACTGAAATCGGCGCCAGCACCCGCTATCGTGAGGTATAGACTCCGGTCGGGCGGCAACACACGGTCTCTGGTATCGAGCCAGAGAGTCCTCGGTTCACCCGGCCTGATGGAGAAACTGAAATCGAGCATCACACGGTTCGGCCAGAGGGGATCTTTTACCTGAATATTCAGCGGTAAGTAAGGACCATGTGTCGGCTGTACATTGAGAGCGGGTATATCGATGGCGAGACCGTCCAGTCCGCCATGTAATCCTTCCCACGTGTAGGTGAATCCCTCGTATCCAACACGAATACCCGGAATCTCCCTCCTGAACTCGTAGGGAATCAGGATATGAACGAGCGGTAGGGGATTCTCCGGCCGTGTCACCTTTGGATTTCGTGGAGCGCCATCGGGAAGGGCGACAAGCATCTGCCGTTCATCGGGTAAGAACCGGCCCGATATATAGTTCCGAAGTTCATGAAAGCATGGATTGTCGGGGTCGGCATTGTCGGTGAGGGTGTAGGTCAGGGTCGTTTGCCCGCGGGGTTCGTCTCCGGAGTTGACAGCGTATACCTGCAGTTCGGCGAGCGGTGTTTCCTGAATGTCATTGATAAAGGTCAGTGTTCCACCCTGAGCGCATTCCGTGAGACGATGAAATGTACGCTCCTGATTCACGGGACGTCTAAAGAGTTCGTGCCCGATAGAATTTTGCTGTTTGTCTTTCTGAGAGAGAAGATGAACCGATCCATACGCTGCACCGGAGATTTCGACATGGTTCCAGGATTCATTGGGCACCATGAACGTTGTTGTTTTCCCGGAGGTCGAGTAACAGTGCCAGTCGGATTCGATACAGTAATCGGTGCGGCCGGGTAACCGTGATCGATTGTAGACATGTGGTGTTGTCGTTTCACGAATCCCGTCGCTCCCCCTGATTATCCACTTTTTTTGGTCGAAGATTTCGTGCATCTCGACCTTGCGTACTCGTGTCGAGGATGTTTCCAGGCAGGGCGGGATATCGTCCGGACGGTTCCAGCCGTAACGAAACCACCATTCGTCGCGGATGATCGGATTGCCGATATCACGCAGAAAGGGCACGGTGTTTTCGGCAGGTGTGCCTTTCGCAAGGAGGGCAATATCTTCCGGCTCAAGCATACGATCATAGATGCGGATTTCATCGATATCCCCGCCACGAACGAAACTGCAGCCGCCGGAAATCAGTTTGGTATTGATAATTCTCCCATGCGTGCCCATGAGACCCAAACCGGCATAAAAAACAGCGGTCGTGTCCCGCTTTCCCACAAATAAACCGTCGACGAATAATCTGAGTCCTTTTGTTTCATCCCACGAAACAGCAAAATGTGTCCAGTGCTCCGGGCGGGGAATAGTGGAGACAGCATGCGACACACCTACCCGGGCGAGATTCGCATCGGTGACAAACGCCCGCCAACCCTCCCCTGTCCAATCGACGCGCAGCCAGGTAGCATCGATGCTTGAATGATCGCAATAAGAAATTTGAAATACTTTGAACGCAGTCTTGCCGATGGGATCACGTCC